>CAVCML010000019.1:0-33114 GCA_963603335.1 Bacteroidaceae bacterium
TATCATATGTCGGCATTTTACGGCTCCATTTCTTTACCCCCAGCTTTTCATATATCATCATCTCAAACCTGCCGACCTGATACCACCGCTTCTGCACATCAGCTTTGTTGTTCATCACAGTGTTAAACACAAGTCCCGTCAGCAGCCTCATAATAAGATGATAAGCAATTGTTCCGAATATAATTGCAAATGTAAGCAGCACTTCCCAAAGGACAATCTTATACCAGACGGCTGTTATAACTGCTGCTGCAAAAGACATAGCAGCGATTAAGTTGAATTTTTTTGCCATATTAAAAGACCTCCGCATCTACGCCTACTCCGCACTTGCCGTCTTAAAATTTCCAACAAAAAAACGGATTCATTGGAGAATCCGTTTTTTATTTTATGGTGGAAGCGATGGGAATCGAACCCATGTCCGAAAGCATTTTCACAGGAGTTTCTCCGAGCGCAGCTTTTGTTTTAAAGTTTCGCTTCAGATATCGCCCAAAAGCAGGCTATGTCATCGGCTATCCCGTTAGTCCCTCATGCTGCCGGGCATTCACATGAGGTTTTCCTGCATGTTTGACGCATGATTCCGAATCTGCAGGTGAATCCGGGCATGCGCGCGATGCTGAACTAAGCAGCGAATGCGAAATTATTATTCTTTTTAGCGTTTATATTTAACGTGTCCTTTTTAACGCAGACCGGACAAACTGCGGCTCGCTTCTCCGGCTTCCACACCCCCGTCGAAACCAGTACGCCCCCTTATAAAATTCTGCTGTTTATTCTTCTTCTGCAGCAGAATCTCCGTCATTGTTTTTTATGCGGTATTCCGCCTTGACGGTTTCAATCTCAACTTCCAGAGATTCTATTTCTTCTGAATACGTCTTAATCTGTTCACAAAGCTCTTTGATTCTTGAATCCTCGATATCACCGGCTTCAAACAATTCATAGCAGTATGTGCCGATATCCTTTTTTGTGCTGCTTATGTTTTGTTTTTTTGCACTGATTTTGCCTTTAAGCTTACCTACTTCCATCATCTCACTTGCCTTACTTCCGGCCTTTGAAGCAGCTTCAGATGCTGTTTTTCCTACTTTATTGAAAAAATTCTGCATGTTCTTCCTCCCGTTTGATGCCTGCGCTGTGCTGTAATTTATGAATTTCTGCGCATTGCCTGCTGTATCCTTCTGTCCGCATCGCGCTTTGCAATATCGTGACGTTTGTCATACTCTTTCTTGCCGCGGGCAACCGCAAGCTCTACCTTTGCACGTCCCCTATCATTAATGTACATCCGAAGCGGTACCAAAGTCAAGCCTTTTAATGTCGTATAACCTATAAGTTTACGAATTTCTCTCTTATGCAGGAGCAATTTCCGCGGCCGTACCGGATCCACATTGAATCGGTTTCCCTGCTCATACGGACTGATATTCATACCATAGAGGATTACTTCTTCCTTTTCAATCCTCGCATAACTTTCCTTCAGGCTTACCCGGCTCTGTCTCACTGATTTTATCTCGGTTCCCGTTAATGTAATTCCCGCCTCATACGTTTCTTCTATAAAATAATCATGCCTCGCCTTTTTATTATTTGCCACTACCTTCATAACAACACTCTCTTTCTTTGTGCAAAACAGACAGCCTCGAATATCTACAGAAGCTTAATCTGATTAAACGGATACAAACGGATAAACGCTTTCCCGATAATACTGTCCTCGCTGACAGTGCCTACCTCCGAAGATCTGCTGTCCAGACTGACTCTCCTGTTGTCTCCCATGACAAACACTTCGTTTTCCGGAACCTTATAACCGCTGATATCCCCATCCGTATAGCCTTCCTTCGTATACGGCTCATCCAGTGCCGTGCCATTGCGGTATACGACACCGTCATGAATATCTATGACATCATTTTCTACACCGATGACCCTTTTTATAAGCAGTTTTTCACCCTTGCCGTCATCCCTTTGAATGTGCGATTTGAATACGATAATATCTCCGTAATCCGGATGATCGGCCGTCAGATATGCCAGCTTATTGACGAACAGATAATTATTTTCATATAAAGTCGCCTCCATGGAACTTTCCTTGACTATGGTTGGCTTGATGACCATTGTTATGACCACAACAATCGCCAGCGCAATCAGAATATCTTTAATAAACTCTTTCATTTATACAAATGCCTCCAAATCCTTATCGGTAAAACCCAGCTTCTGCAGCGTACTGCGGAATTCTGCGGGCAAACCTGCCTTGACGGTTTTTCCGTTTAAATATGCAAACTTCCCTTCCAGTCCTCTGAACTGCAGGCGATATGCATGCAGGAGCTGCGTTGTAATTCCCAGCTTTTTCTTTGCCATTCCGTTGATTTTTCTGTCTCCGTATTTGACATCACCCACCAGCGGATACCCCTCATGAGACAGATGCACGCGAATCTGATGAGTCCTGCCCGTCACCAGCTCCGCTTCTACCACCGAAAAACCGTTTTTTGAAATAATGGGGGTAACTAAAGTCTCTGCACTTTTCCCTTCCTGTACATCGCCCGTAACCCGGGAAATATTTTTATCATGATTCCTGCTGATTCGGTCATCAATCACAATTTTATCTTCCATCCGGCCCTTTACCAGTGTTACGTAATACTTGCTGACATGCTGCCGCTCTCTGATATACCGCGTAAAATTTCTCAGCGTTTCTGCGTTTTTCCCGAATATCACCAATCCGGTAGTGTTGCGATCCAGGCGATTTACCGGAGACGGCACAAAGGATTTTTCCTTTGCCGGATTAAACTCTCCCTTCTCCTGCAAATAGCCGCATACCTGATTTGCCAAAGTATTTTTCTTTTCTCTGGAATCACCGTGCGTCAAAAGTCCTTCCGGCTTTTCGACAATCAGGAGATTTTCATCCTCATATGCAATCCGAAACTGCCGTTTCACATGCCTGCGCGGCTGCGGTCTCGTCAGATCATTCAGCTTCTCCTCCGAGATATAGAGGCTCAGCTTATCGCCCTCCTGCAGAATCGTATCCTCACGGACTCGCTTTCCATTGACTTTTACATCTTTTCGAATCGTTTTGTAAATCATGCTCAAAGGAGCTTTTTTCATGTATTTGCGCAGGAAACGATCCAGTCTCTGCCCTGCTTCATTTTCTCTAATCGTGAAATCTACCATAGATATGATTATACAACATCCTGCAATAAATACAATTCATTGTGAAGAAAATTTCATGTAAAACATTGCTTTTCAATTTGAGAAAATACTGGAAATATGATAAAGTATAAGTGTGTGCGTAACTATCATATTAACTGCATTCACAAGGAGCATCTGATTATGAATAAAATAAAGGATTTTTTCTATAATAAAAACGATATCATCATCGTTCTCATCATATTGATCGCCGCCGGGCTGATTATCTATACCAGAATCGGTGCCATCATGGATTATCCGAAAACTCTGGCACAAGAAAATGCTAAAGCACAACAGACTACTCAAATCTCTGAATCCGGCGAATCCACTGATTCATCCGATGAATCCGGCGAATCTACTGATGCATCTGAGAAATCCGATTCAGCAGAAACGAACTGATATCACCATATCGGGCTCCGAATTGTCAACTAATATTACAATTACACTTATTTTAAGGAGGCTGTCATGTCTTTAGTTACTACAAAAAAAATGTTCGAAGACGCATTGAACAGTGATTACGCAGTAGGCGCTTTCAATGTCAACAACATGGAAATCATTCAGGGCATCGTAGAAGCTGCTCAGGAGGAAAATGCTCCGCTGATTCTGCAGGTATCCGCCGGTGCGAGAAAATACGCAAAGCCGGCCTATCTGGTTAAATTGGTAGAAGCTGCGATTATCGATACCGGACTGGACATCGCACTCCACTTGGATCACGGCGAAGATTTCGATATTTGTAAAAAATGTGTAGATGACGGATTCACATCTGTTATGATTGACGGATCCAAGCACCCGTTTGAAGAAAATATAAAACTGACAAAAGAAGTTGTTGAATACGCACACAGCAAAGGTGTTTCCGTAGAAGCAGAACTCGGTAAGCTTGCAGGTATTGAAGACAATGTCAATGTAGATGTCAGAAACGCTACATTCACAGTCCCTGAAGAAGCCGCTGAATTCGTAGAAAAAACGGGAGTGGATTCCTTGGCTGTTGCTATCGGAACAAGCCATGGTGCCTATAAATTTAAAGGTGAACCGTATCTTGATTTCGATCGTCTGAAGGAAATCCACAAACTGATTCCGGATACTCCGCTGGTACTCCACGGTGCTTCCACTGTTCTGCCTGAATTTGTTAAAAAATGCAATGACTTCGGCGGAGATATCCCGGGTGCACAGGGTGTTCCTGAAGATATGATTCGTACTGCAGCGAAATACGGCGTCTGCAAGGTAAACATCGATACCGACCTGCGTCTTGCTATGACTGCTGAAATTCGCAAACATTTAGTAGAACATCCGGCTGACTTCGACCCAAGAAAGTACCTCGGACCTGCAAGAGATGCCATCAAAGGAATGGTTCAGCACAAGATTAAAAATGTGCTCAATGCTTCCAACAAAAGATAATTTCAGTAAATATGCTGCAAAGCTCTCGGCACATGCCGAGAGCTTTTTGTATAATAAAACCCCGCTTTCCAAGCGAGGTTTTATTTGATTCTTTTATCTTTTCGAAGCTGCAATCATATCCTGTTTCAGTTTCCACAAGTTGTAAGACAAATCCACATAATAGTTCTGTGGATTTTCAAAACGCTTCATCTCATCCCACATCGCATCCAGCTGCTGTTTGCAGTAACCCTTGATTTCATCGACAGCCGGAGATTTATATACGCATTTTCCATCTTTAAAAATCTGTTTCCGCAGGTTTTTAGCATAGAAGTTGGTAATTTTCTTTCTCTTCCATACCGCCTCCGGATCAAAAATCTCATATTCACCGTCTTCGGGTATGCTTTCACCATCCAGGACAATCACATCAGCCAAGGCTCTGTTACTGTCTTTATCAAAGAGTCTGTATACCGATTTAAATCCCGGGTTCGTGATTTTTTCTACATTCTCGCTGATCTTGATTTTCGGAATCAGCTTGCCGTTTTTCTCCAGCGCAGACAGTTTGTATACGCCGCCGAATACAGGCTCCGACTCAGCTGTAATCAGACGCTCACCTACACCGAAAGAATCAATGCATGCTCCCTCCTGAATAACATCCCGAATCAGATATTCATCCAGTGAATTGGATACTACGATTGAACAATCCTCCAGTCCCGCTTCATCCAGCATCTTTCTTGCCTGTTTTGTCAGATATGTGATGTCACCACTGTCAATTCTGATTCCCATCTTCTCCGGTTTCATTTCCTTAAAAACGCGAATTGCAGTCGGAACACCGGATTTCAATACATTGTATGTGTCTACCAGAAGCACACAGTTTGACGGATAAATTTCCGCATATTTCTTGAATGCTTCGTATTCATCATCGTACATCTGTACCCAGCTGTGCGCCATGGTTCCCAGCGCCGGAATACCGAAATCACGGTCGGACAGCGTGCATGCCGTGCCTGCGCAGCCGCCGATATAAGCCGCACGCGCTCCGTATACAGCCGCTGCTGTTCCGTGCGCTCTTCTTGTTCCGAATTCCATCACCGGACGTCCTGCCGCAGCTCGAACGATTCTGCTCGCCTTCGTTGCAATCAGGCTCTGGTGGTTGATAATCAAAAGAATCATCGTTTCCACAAACTGTGCCTGCATAACCGGTCCTCTTACCGTCAAAAGAGGTTCACCGGGGAAAATAGGAGTTCCCTCCGGAATCGCCCATACATCGCACGTAAATTTGAATTCCGAAAGATAATTCAGAAAATCTTCGCTGAAAATTTGCTGTTTTCTCAGATAAGCAATATCTTCTTCCGTAAACTCCAGATTTTCCAGGTACTTGATTACCTGTTCCAAACCAGCCATAATAGCATAGCCACCATCATCCGGGATTCTTCTGAAAAACATATCAAAGCAGGCGATATCGTCCGCCATGTCCGTACAGAAATATCCATTGGCCATGGTAATCTCATAAAAATCAGTCAGCATGGTCAGGTTTAACTTTTCCACCATTTTACAGTTCCTCCATTCACACTTTCTAAGCACTTCCTGCATGATGTAAGTTCTATTATATCATTTATTTCACTCAGTTAAAAGGTATATTTTTCCTTTTGCCCTATGACCTCTCGCCTGCATGCTAGCCAAGAATCTTTTTCAGGAACTGTCCGGTATAAGAAGCTTCGCACTCTGCTACTTTTTCCGGAGTACCTTCAGCCACAATACTGCCTCCTCTGAATCCGCCGTCCGGACCCAAGTCAATAATATGATCCGCCCGTTTGATTACGTCCAGATTATGTTCGATTACAACTACCGTATTCCCGGCATCCACAAGCTGATCCAATACCGAAATCAGCTTATCTACATCTGCAAAGTGCAGTCCGGTGGTCGGCTCATCCAGAATATACAGGGTTTGTCCGGTGCTTTTTCTGGAAAGCTCCGACGCCAGTTTGATTCTCTGTGCTTCACCTCCTGAAAGTTCTGTGCTTGGCTGTCCCAGCTTGATGTATCCCAATCCTACTTCAAGCAGCGTCTGAAGCTGTCTGGAAATGCTCGGGATATTTTCAAAGAAAACAGCGGCCTCTTCCACATTCATATCAAGCACATCAAAAATACTCTTGTCTTTGTATTTTACTTCCAGCGTTTCTCTGTTGTACCGTTTGCCTCTGCAGACCTCACACGGCACGTAGACATCAGGCAGAAAATGCATCTCGATTTTGATGATTCCGTCACCATTGCATGCCTCGCATCTGCCGCCCTTTACATTGAAGCTGAAACGCCCTTTGCCGTAACCGCGCAGTTTAGCTTCAGGAAGCTGAGAAAACAAATCACGTATATGTGTAAACACTCCCGTATATGTTGCCGGATTGGAACGCGGCGTTCTGCCTATCGGAGCCTGATTGATATCTATGATTTTGTCGATATGTTCCAAACCTTTGATTTTCTTGTATTTGCCCGGTTTTTCTTTGCTGTTGTACATTTTTTCTGCGACCGCTTTGTATAAAATCTCATTAATGAGACTACTCTTGCCGGATCCGGACACACCGGTCACGCAGACCAATTTTCCCAGAGGGATTTTTACATTGATTCCTTTAAGATTGTTCTCCGCTGCGCCAATAATCTCTATCTTTTTACCGTTGCCTTTGCGGCGCTTTGCAGGAACCTCAATTTTTTTCCGGCCGCTGAGGTACTGTCCTGTGATGGAACGCGGACAGTTTTTGATATCCTCCACCGTACCCTGCACTACCAGTTCACCGCCGCCTATCCCGGCACCCGGACCGATATCAACGATATGATCCGCCGCATACATAGTATCCTCATCGTGTTCAACCACAATCAGCGTATTACCGATATCCGTCAGCCTGCGAAGCGCTTCCAGCAGTTTTTCATTGTCCTTTTGATGCAGTCCAATGCTTGGTTCATCCAGAATATACAGAACTCCTACCAGTCCTGAACCAATCTGCGTTGCCAGACGTATTCTCTGCGATTCACCTCCGGATAATGTCGCCGATGCCCGTGAAAGCGTCAGATAATCCAATCCTACATTCGCCAGAAATGTCAATCTGCCGCGAATTTCTTTAATTATTTCCGCAGCGATTTTCTGATGAGTATCGGACAATTTCAGCCCGTTAACAAATTCGATTGCCTCGGATACGGACATATCGCAGAACTCCATAATATTCTTGCCGCCTACGGTCACCGCCAGCAATTCCGGCTTCAGTTTGTTTCCGTTACATGTCGAACACGTGGTGATTCGCATATATTTTTCCATTTTTTCTTTAATCCACTCCGACTGAGTTTCCCTGTATCTGCGTTCAAGATTGTTGATAATTCCCTCAAACGTGTGGTTTCGGTTCTGAACATCTCCGCTGCGGTTTGTATAGACATATTTCAGTTTCTCATCACCCGTGCCGTACAGCAGCACCTCTTTGAACTTTTTCGGCAAATCCTTGTACGGCGTGTCCATGTCTACACCATATTTATCCGCCAACGCATGAATCACCTGCCAATAAAAACTGGTATATTCCATAGTCGCAAAGACATTGCTAAGACACTTCTCGTTGATACTCTTATCCTGATCCGGAATGATGAGATCCGGATCGATGCTCTGAATAAATCCCAAACCATTGCAGTCCGGGCATGCTCCCATCGGATTGTTGAACGAAAACATCCGCGGCTCCAGTTCTTCAATACTGATTCCGTGATCCGGGCATGCCAGACTTGTACTGAATGTCCTTTCTTCCGCATTTCCGTTTTTATCCACTATGACCTGTACCAGTCCTTCTCCGTGAGCGATTGCCAGTTCGCATGCCTCCGCAAGACGGCTCTGTGATCCGTCTTTTACCTTTATTCTATCCACCACAATCTCGATTGTATGTTTAAACGTCTTCTCCAGCTTGATTTCATCTTCTTCCAGCAGATGAATTTCTCCATCAACCCGTACACGGGTAAAGCCTTCCTTGCGGATTCGTTCCAAAATTTTTTCATGCTGACCTTTACGCTGCCGCACTACCGGAGCCAGTACGGTCAATTTAGTCCCTTCGCCTTCCTGCATCAATAGTTCAACGATCTGATCGATGGACTGACTCGTAATTTCCCTTCCGCACACCGGGCAGTGAGGAATCCCGATTCTCGCATACATCAGGCGCAGATAATCATAAATCTCCGTAACCGTTCCAACCGTAGATCGCGGATTCTTATTGGTGGTTTTCTGATCTATGGAGATTGCCGGAGAAAGGCCCTCAATATACTCAACATTCGGCTTTTCCATCTGTCCCAGAAACTGCCGCGCATATGAAGACAGACTCTCCATGTATTTTCGCTGTCCCTCCGCATATATTGTGTCAAATGCCAATGAAGATTTTCCTGATCCGGAAAGTCCCGTAAACACCACCAGTTTATCCCGCGGTATTGTCAAATCCACGTTTTTCAGATTGTTTTCTTTGGCACCCTTTATTACTATATCTTTTGCCATTATATTTTCCTCTCATTGCCGCATCGTTCTGAATGCGTGTTACATTCTAGCCTTATATTCAAATATCATATCGCGCAGCTGCGCCGCTCTCTCAAACTGCAGATCGCCGGCAGCCTGCTTCATTTCTTTTTCAAGCTTCTTTACATAATCTTTCAGTTCTTTTTTGGTGAGCTCCAGAGGGCTTTTGCCTTCATAAGAACCTTCATCCTCAGCAACCTTTGTTGCTTCAATAACACTTCGCACAGCCTTCTTGACTGTTTTAGGCGTAATGTTGTGTTCTTTATTATACTTATCCTGTATATGCCGTCTTCTCTCCGTTTCATCCATGGCTGACCGCATAGCCGAACTGATACCGTCACAATACATAATAACCTTGCTGTCCGCATTTCTCGCTGCCCGCCCGATAGTCTGAATAAGAGATGTCTCGGTTCGAAGAAATCCTTCTTTATCAGCATCCAGAATCGCCACCAGAGAAACCTCCGGTATGTCAAGACCTTCTCTAAGCAAATTGATTCCCACAAGCACGTCAAAAACACCCAGACGCAAATCCCTCAGGATTTCCATGCGCTCCAGTGTGTCAATTTCCGAATGAAGATATCGTACTTTGATTCCCACATTGCTCAGATAGTCGGTCAAGCTCTCCGCCATCTTCTTCGTCAATGTGGTGACCAGCGTTCTCTCCCCTCGCTCTGCAGCGCGATTAATTTCTCCGATCAGGTGATCCATTTGTCCCTCTGTGCTGTGAAGCTCAATAACCGGATCAAGGAGTCCCGTCGGGCGAATAATCTGCTCTGCCGAAATTCCTCCGCTCTGTTCCCGTTCATATTGGGCAGGCGTTGCACTGACATAAACAATCTGATTTACCAGTTCATTGAATTCTTCAAATTTCAGCGGTCTGTTGTCCAGTGCCGAAGGAAGCCGGAATCCGTAATCCACCAGTGATTGTTTCCGCGACCTGTCTCCGGCATACATAGCTCTTAGCTGCGGCAGCATGACATGCGATTCGTCGATAATAATCAAAAAGTCATCCGGAATATAGTCAATCAAAGTATACGGCCTTGACCCCGGAGGCAATCCGGTAATGTGACGCGAATAGTTTTCGATACCTTTGCAGGTACCGACTTCCCTCAGCATCTCCACATCATATCTGGTTCTCTGTTCAATTCTCTGAGCTTCTATCAGCTTGCCGCGATCTTGAAACCACTGTATCCGTTCCTTCAGCTCCTCATTAATCGTCTCCGCTGCACGTTCAATGTTTTCTTTGCTGGTAACGTAGTGGGATGCAGGATATATTGCTACATGGTTTCGAATACCAACAATTTCACCGGTAACCGGATTGATTTCTTTAATCGTTTCCACCTCATCTCCGAACAGTTCAATCCGTACGGCATTTTCCGCAC
Organism: Bacteroidaceae bacterium; assembly: GCA_963603335.1. Lineage (GTDB taxonomy): Bacteria > Bacillota > Clostridia > Peptostreptococcales > Anaerovoracaceae > Lentihominibacter. Next base: position 10,429 of record CAVCML010000019.1, read on the forward strand.
CTGCCGGATAAATATCCACAGTATCACCGCGCACGCGAAAATTGCCTCGCTCCATAGCCATATCATTTCTGGTATATTGAATATCCACCAGTTTTCGCAGCAGCTCCTGACGATCCTTTTCCATGCCCGGGCGCAGTGAAATAACCTGATTTTCATAGTCAATCGGGCTGCCCAGACCATATATACACGATACACTTGCAACGATTATAACGTCACGCCGTTCAGAAAGAGCCGCTGTTGCCGAGTGCCGCAGTTTTTCGATTTCTGCATTTATATCCGAATCTTTTTCTATATACGTATCCGTAGAAGCTACATAAGCCTCAGGTTGATAATAGTCGTAATAACTGACAAAATATTCTACCGCATTGTTCGGAAAAAACTCTTTAAATTCTCCGTGAAGCTGTGCTGCCAGCGTCTTATTATGTGAAATCACGAGCGTGGGTTTCTGTACCCGCTCGATCAGTTTTGCCATCGTAAATGTCTTGCCGGATCCGGTTACGCCCATGAGTGTCTGGGCCCGTTTTCCGTCCATAATTCCTTTCGCCAGAGTATCGACCGCTTTCGGCTGATCTCCCATCAAATCAAAGTCCGATACTACTTTAAACTCTGTCATATTGCCGTATCCTCCCTTATCCGTATCATTATATCACCTGCCATTTTAATTGTAAACACATGTTCGATGCGTGCTTCTGTTTTTCCCGTAATCCTGCGGATTCATGCAGATTCCGGCATATTATTTTTATTTGCCTCACACCTGCTAATATGGTATACTAACTTATACGGCTTACTACTTATATATATATCATTAGAATGCAATACGGAATCTGCGACGGAACTCCTAGTCGCCGGATTTTTCTTCAAACCGAAGAGCATACACTGTCACACTTCGGTTTGTTTTATGCAAAGGAGGGATAAACTTACATGCTGCGCGATTATTTATCAAAGAGAAAAGCACTTCGAAAAACAGTAAAAACGGCTGTCAAAGAAAATGTTAAAAGTCATGTAACCGCAACCCGCGCACAGGAACTTTTTGAAAAGAATGCAGACTTGCTGAGGAAAAACGATTACATAGAATCCGAACTTTATATAAAAAACAACGTTAAAAGAGGGCTCAGAAATTCCAACGGTACGGGAGTTCTTGTAGGTTTAACCAAAATAGGCGAAGTAATCGGTTACGATATCGATGAAAACAAAAATAAAATTCCAGTAGAAGGTAAACTGTACTATCGCGGCTACAGCATAGAGGATCTGGTAAACAGCTGCATCAAGGAAGAAAGATTCGGCTTTGAAGAAATCACATATCTGCTGATTCTCGGTTCGCTGCCAACAAAATCGGAGCTGGCATACTTTAAAAAACTCCTGGGGTCCAAGCGTGAACTGCCTCATGGATTTGCACGGGATATTATCCTGACGGCTCCATCCAATAATATCATGAACAAAATGGCAAGAAGCGTACTGGCTCTGTACTGCTATGATGATAATCCGGATGATATTTCAATTTCCAATGTATTCCGTCAATCCATCGACTTGATCGGATATTTCCCGGCATTGATTGCCTATGCATATCAAGCCAAGTCATCATTCTATGACAACATGAGCCTGCACCTGCACAATCCGATTCCGGAACTTTCCACATCTGAAAACATCCTGCGAATGATACGTCCGACAGGCGAATATACAGAACTGGAAGCAAGGATTCTGGATTTATCAATGATTCTGCATGCAGAACACGGCGGCGGAAACAATTCATCCTTTACCACTCACTTGATTTCCTCTACCGGAACCGATACTTACTCTGCAATCGCAGCCGCTATCGGCTCACTCAAAGGTCCGAAACACGGCGGTGCCAACATCGCTGTAATCAACATGATGAACGACCTCCGCAGAAATGTACCGGATTTCAATAACCGTGGCAAACTGGATGACTATCTCGTAAAGGTTCTCCGCAAGGAAGCCAACGACAAAACCGGTCTGGTCTATGGTATGGGACATGCGATCTACACATTGTCCGACCCGCGCGCCAAAGTGCTTAAATCCATGGCAAAAAAACTGGCGGAAAGTAAAAATCTGCTTGACGACTTCCTGCTGTGCGATTATATAGAAAAACGAACTCCGCAGCTCTACGCTGAGGTTCATGGTGTGGAAAAACCGATGCCGGCCAATGTCGATTTGTACTCCGGCTTTGTATATGATGCACTGGATATTCCAACCACTATTGCAACACCGCTGTTTGCAACGGCACGACTTTCCGGCTGGTGCGCACACCGGATTGAGGAACTGATTTCCGGCAGCAAACTCATGCGTCCTGCCTACAAATCCGTACAGCAGCCTCGCAGCTATGTACCTATTTCAAAACGAGTTTCCGCTACATCTTCGCGTGCTGATCGTCAGGAAAAACACATAAACAAATAAATATATATGTATATAAAAACGCTCGCATTCAATAAATGCAGGCGTTTTTTCATATACCTATATATTACTGCTCCGTCACTTTAACATTCGTCAGACCCAGCGAAGCGATGTCTCCGGAATCATGTTTCTTAACCTTTATATCGCCGTTTTTCATTTCTTTGACGATATCATTGTAATCCGATTTGCTGAAATTCTCCAGTTTTCCATTGTCCAGTTCCAGACATACGCCATCGTTTTCAATATTATATTCTATGGTTTTACCTCCCGGGAAGTTATCGTCCTCATACTGATCCAGGACACTTTCCAGCGCCGAGCTGATATTTTTCACAGCAGATGTTGCCACCGTATCGGACATTCTGCTCTTATCTGTCTCATATCCGATAACCTTTTTGTTGGTTATTTCAGCTGCTTCAATCACCGACAGTTCTACCTTGCTGCCGCAGGCAAATATAACCTCGACTCCGCCGTCATACCATCCCTTTGCAGCAGCTTTAACCGTCTCAGAATTCTCCTTAGAATTGCTGTAGCGATAGAAGGCATTCACCGTCTTGCCCATCTCTCCTGCCGCCTCATTTGCACCCTGCAGGAAACCGTAGCCGTAATCAATGTTCATAGAAACCTTCGAATCTCCGATATAGCCCAGATTTCTCATACCGTCTTTAACAGCTGCATATCCCGCCAGATATCCCGCCTGTTCCGATGCAAATGTCACTTCAACGGTATTTTCTCCCACCTTCACGTCACCTGACTCCTCATCCGTCGGTGCCGCATCAATGAGAACAAATTTCACATCAGGATATTCCTTCTGCTTTTCGTAAACCACCTGACTGAACAGATAGCCGTCTGCCACCACCAGTTTTGCGCCGCCCGAAACCGCATTGTCTATTACCTGACGATACGCATCATCCGAAGCTTCTACTGCCTTGTAATACTTATGGGATACGCCTTTTTTCTCGCCAAAGCTGCTGATTGTATTCCACGCAACCTCACTGTATCCGCCGTTCATTATCAGCCCTGCCTCTGTAACCATTGCAATTTCGTACTCTACCTGCTCTTCCGGCTGCACTTCCGTCGGTGAGCCGCAAGCAGCCAACGACAATATCATAATCGCAGCAACAGCCAATGCCAATAATTTTTTCATACCCAATCCTCCTAATACAATTCCGGTCTTCTGTGTTTTAACAGCGGCAGCTGCTCTCTGACGGAATCCTCGTAATCAAAATCAATATCAGCATACAAGATGCACTCTTTCTCATCCGCATGAGCAATAAAATCACCCCATGGATCGGCAATGCAGGAATTTCCGTATGCTACATAAACACCCTTCTCATCCCTTGCCGGAGAATTTGCTGCAAAATATACCTGATTATCCAGCGCTCTCGCCCTCATGCTCAAATCCCAGTGCGCCGGACCCGTGGTCATATTGAATGCCGCCGGAAGAACAATCAGCCTTGCACCGGCCAGTGCCATTTTTCTGAACCACTCAGGAAAGCGCACATCATAGCAAATGGCAACACCTATCTTACCGAATTCCGTATCCAGAATCGTCATGTCCTCACCGGCTGTCAACGTATCCGATTCCATGAATCGGATACCTCCCTTTACATCAATATCAAACAAATGTACCTTTCTGTGTCTTCCAATCATCCGGCCGCTTCGATCAAAAGAAAACGAAGTATTGTATACCTTTTCTCCATCCAGTTCCGGTATTGACCCGCCGATAAGATATATTCCGTGCTTTGCCGCCAGCTTTGATAAAAACTCCGCCGTCGGACCGTCCGCCGTTTCTGCATATTCTCTGAAATAATCATTGGAATACGGACAGTTCCACATCTCCGGCAGAGAAATCACCTGTGCGCCGTTTTCCGCAGCCTTTTCCACACAAGCAGCTACTGTCGCCATACTCTCCTGCTTGTCAAAAGAGCCTTTCATCTGACATAATGCAAGTTTAAACATCCGTCTCCTCCTTATCTGCAATAATCTCTAAAAAACGTTTCGTAATCCGCGCCGTAAGCCCCCAGATTACACGATTGTCAACTTCGTAAATAGGTACAGACCCCTTACCGCCGCGCCACGGATAAGGCTTTCCCTGATATACTTTATCATATGGAAAATCCTCGGGAATCTGCGGAATCGCCTTTACCGGATAAACCTCCGGCGCAACAGTCATTAACTCATCCAGTGACACCAGGAACACCTCTGCCACTTCATTTTCACTGAACTTGAGATTTTTAAGTGCTGCTTCCTGAATCACACCAAGATAGCAATACATAGCGAAATTACTGTAAGTATATAAAGTATCAAGCTGTGCGATGACTCTTATTTCTTCCTGCGGAATTCCGATTTCTTCCCATGTCTCACGCAAAGCGCATTCCTCCGTGCTTTCATCAGGTTCAAGCTCTCCTCCCGGAAAGCAGATTTCCCCCGGTTGCCGAGCCATATTCTGCGCCCTTACTTCGTATAACAAATATAAACCGTTTTCTTTTTCTACCAGCGGCACCAATACCGAGAAAAATTTGAAATTCCCCTCAGCACCCGGTTTTCTGCCGGAAAAAACGGTTTCAATATCTTCAAGCTTCATGATGCTTCGGGAGCCTTTCTCCTTCTGCAAATCCTTCTTCCCGCTCTCTTTCAATTTCTTCCAGTTCTCCTTCCAGATCGGACTCACTCGTATCGTTATCCTTCTTCTGATACCGAAGATTCAGATAAGATCCCACTAAAATCAGTCCGATGCCAAGGTACGTATTCCATAAAATCGTTTCATGCAGAAAAATTACTGCCATAACCGGTGCAATAGCAGGTTTAAGGAAAAACGCCAGCGATCCGGTTGCCGCATCCGCACACTTGATAGCCATAAAATAACTGAAATATCCCAGGCCTGTTACAAAAATACTGATGTACAGTACAAGCGGCAGATTGTCCGCTATACCTGCAGTGACCGGCTTGCCCATTATCAGCATCACAATGAGAAGCACGAAAGAACCCAGCAAAAAGCTGATGCTTGTCTGTGCCATAATTCCAAGCTTCTGTGCACTGACCTTTCCCGCAATGGTATAAGCACCAAAAAATATCGCAGCCAGCAGCATGTACACTATACCGATGACAGTATTGCCTTCCTGTACGTCCCATGGGCGAATCATGAAGACGATTCCCAGCAGACCAAATCCCAGCACTATAAACTTATGCCTATTCAGTTTCTCCGATGTGAAGAAATGCGCGAACACCATGGTAAACAACGGATTGATGGAAATCAGTACCGAAGCCGTCGATGCGTTTGAATTTGAAACTCCCAGCTGGAAAAAAGCCATACTGAGAGTAATTCCCAGAATTCCCACGCATGCAAGCCGCAGAATGTCCCCCATAGTAATCTTTATTTTTGCTTTGTGCAGCTCTACCGCCGCAAAAGGCAGCAGCAAGAGGCCGCCTATCGTAAATCTTATAAACGTCAGCTGAAACGGATCAAGTTGATTGCCCGCAACCTTGCAGGCCACCTCCATGGTTCCGAACAGGAATGCGGTCAATACCACAAACCCATATGCTTTTTTCATCAATGTCACTTCCTTATTTCAATGTTTGTCTGAATTGATTTTGTATTTTTATATCATGACTGCCAAAAAAGGCGGTGAACCCACCGCCTTTTTGTTCGATTTTTGATTACGCCTGACATGCTAGTTCAGGATTTCATAATTGTCCAGATCCACTCCAATCATTTCTTCTTTCTCAGCGCTTACGCTTACAACGAAGTTCAGATCATATGTTTCAGCTATGCTGCTCAGTCTCTTCAGGAATACCGGCAGGTCTCCCAGCGATACATCGGCATGTTTTAAGATGCTGTCTATGAATATTGTTTCAATATCGTGATCGGAACTGATAATTCCATACAGGAATCCGATATACTCGTCAATATTCGTGATGTGCTCAAAGTCCTCCATACAGATAACTCGAATTTTATAACTCAACTCATACATGAGTCTGTGATTCTTATTGATAAATATGATGCTACCTGCGCCTTTTTCAATACATTCGTTGGCCAGTTGAACCATCTGGTTCGTCTTGCCGCTTCCCTTATGTCCTATCAGTAATTTCACCATAATATTATCCTCCTAAATACGCTAACCCTAGTCTTAATATTAAAAATATTATACACTATGTTGTTGTTTTCATCAACCAAAATCATTCAGATTTGATTTTCAAATTTCTTTCATCCTAAGCTGCCCGCATGCACCGTCAATTTCACTGCCGAGCTCTCTGCGAACCGTTGCCGGCACTCCTGCACGTTCAAGCTGTACCGCGATTTCCTCTGCACGTTTCCGGCTGCTTCCCGAAAATCCCGTTTCCGCAACTTCATTCAAAGGAATCAGGTTCACATGACACAGCATTCCGGAAAGCTTCTGCTGCAAAAGTTTCACATCCTCCGGCCGATCGTTTTCTCCGGAAATCAAAGCATATTCAAATGTCACACGTCTTCCGGTTTTCTCAGTATAATTTTTCGCTGTCCTCAAAAGCTCATCCAACGGATACGCTTTATTCACCGGCATAAGCCGGCTTCTTCCCTCATCTTCTGCGCGATGCAGTGAAATTGCCAGATTTGCCTGCGGAAAGTCTTCTGCAAACTGACGGATGCCCGGCAGAATTCCGCTGGTAGACACCGTCATATGCCGATAGCTGAGATTTTTACCATCCTTATCATGAAGTAATTCCAGAAATCGTTTCAGATTTACATAATTATCAAAAGGTTCTCCCATACCCATAACAACGATATGATTGATTTTTTCACCCGTTACGCGTTCCGCTTCATACACCTGAGACAGCATCTCACCTGCGCTCAGATTCCGTACCAGACCGTGAAGCGCCGATGCGCAGAAAGCACAGTCCATCCGGCATCCAACCTGCGAAGAAACACATAGAGAATTTCCGTAGCTGTACTTCATAAAAACGCCTTCTACCGCATGACCATCCTCCAGCCCGTACAGAAATTTCCGCGTACCGTCTTTTTTATCATGCTGGATTTTCTCTATGGAAACACCTCCGATGTATGCATTCTGCTGAAGCTTCTGCCGCAGTTTCTCGGAAAAGTCCGTCATAGCGGAGAACTCACGTACACCCTTGTTTATCCATTTAAAGAGCTGTTTGCCGCGGAAAGGGGCTTCCCCCAACTCCGCGGCAAACTGCTTTAATTCTTCGATTGTAAGTCCCTGTAGATTTTTACGTCCCATAATTTCTGTGCCCTCTATCTGCTTTTAACTCTGGAAGCCCATCCCGCATGGAACATCTGAAGATATGAGTCAATATTAATCCAATCATTTTGAGGATTTTCAGAAGCTATCCCCGGATAGAATTTCTCCACATATTCCTCAATCAAAGACCGAGGCAGGTTTCCCAGTCTGCCGCAGCCCGAAGTATCATAATTGGGATCTTTCCGCAGCACAGCCCATTCTTCCTCCGGATCAATTCGAAAAGGATTGGTAAAAAGCGACCTGCGCTTTGTTTTTTTATGCACTGTCCCGGCTTCTCGGCCGGAAGCTGCCTGATTTGCAGAAGATTCTTTCGGATTCTCCTGCACTTCGCAAATCTCGACCTCCTGCGGCACCTGCACGCGGATACGTTCTCCGTATCCCTCCAGCAGATTGACCACGTTTTCCGGATCCAGTCCGAATTTAATAGCAAGATATTCTATATCACGTCCCAGCACAACGTAAGCATCAAAAATCGCCGTATGATCCTTAACGTCTCTGGCTGCGAGCTGTCTTAAATTCTCAATCGATGTACTCATGCTTCCCCTGCCTTGTCAGTGCGCTGTTAAATACGTTCTACCGTCAAACCTGTCTTGTGTCCGTTCAGATCCACTTCATCAAGTTCGTCTTTGATTTCAATGCTCACTGCCAAGGTTTCTTTCATGATATAGTCACGATAAGAATCCACCGCTGCAGTTACATCCTCATCAGCAGATATATAAATCCTGATGTTGTCCATCATCTCATAATTGTTCTGCTTTCTCATCTGCTGCACCTTGGATACGATTTCTCTCGCAAGACCTTCCTGCGCCAGTTCCGGTGTTACCGTAGTGTCCAGAATGGTAAATACGTTGTTTTCCATAGCAACTGCAAAGCCTTCCTTTGCAGAAATTTTAACGTCTACCATTTCTTTGGAAATCTCCATGGATTCTCCATTGATGTCCAGTGCAATCTTGCCGTCAGCTTCCAGTGCTGCGACTGTCGCAGCCGGATCAGCCTGCGCCAGAACCGCTCCGAAAGCTTTGATATTCTTACCGAGAATCGGTCCTGCAACTTTGAAGTTCGGCTTTAAGCTGTAGTTCATGTAAGCATCGAGCTTGCTTTCAAAGATAACTTCCTTGATGTTGAGTTCCTCTTTAATCAGCGGTGTCAGATCCCCGATGATATCTTCATATTTGCCGTCTACCAATATTTCCTTTAACGGCTGTCTTACCTTGATTCTTTCCTTTTCTCTGGTTCCTCTTCCCAGTCCTACCAAGGTGCGAACCAAATCCATTCTTTCTTCAGCTTTTTCATCAATCAAAGCTTCATCCGCTTTCGGGAAGAAAGAAAGATGTACGGACTCCTTACCGGTAAGATTCTGATAAATCTCCTCGGAAATAAACGGTGCAAACGGTGCTATCAGCTGAGAAATACCTACCATTACCTCATAAGTAGTCGCATATACCGATTTCTTGTCTTCATTGAGTTCTTCCGCCCAGAATCTTCTCCTTGCTCTTCTGATATACCAGTTTGACATATCTTCGATAACGAAGTCCTGAATCTTGCGGACTGCCTTCATATGGTCGTACTGATCCATATCAGCGGTAACTTCTCTGATCAGTTTATTGTACTTTGAAATAATCCAGCGATCCAGTTCCGGACGCTTTGCATACGGTACATCCAGGGATGCCGGATCCAGATTGTCCTGATTGGAATACAGTGCAAAGAAGTTGTATATATTCCGCAGAGTTCCAAAGAACTTGCTGACGATCTCAATGAGCCCGTCTTCATCGAACTTGGTCGGAGACCATGCCGGAGAAGCATAGAGCAGATACCATCTCGGAGCATCCGCACCATACTTGTCAAACAATGCGAACGGATCCACCGTATTGCCCACATGCTTGCTCATCTTCTTACCGTGCTTATCCAGAATCAAATCGTTTACCAATACGTTTTTATACGGAGACTTTCCTTTTATGAACGTTGAGATCGCCATCAATGAATAAAACCATCCTCTTGTCTGGTCAATTCCCTCACAGATAAAATCTGCCGGGAAGAAATCAGCATCGAAGTTTTCTTTGTTTTCAAATGGATAGTGTCTCTGCGCAAACGGCATTGCTCCGCTGTCGAACCAGCAGTCCATAACCTCCGGAATTCTGGTCATCGGCTTGCCGCATACCGGACATGTCAGATGAACATCATCCACATACGGTCTGTGGAGTTCGATATCTTCCGTGATATTCTCCTGTGCCTTTTCCACCAGCTCCGCTCTGCTGCCGATACACTCCAGATGACCGCACTCGCAGCGCCAGATAGGAATCGGTGTACCCCAGTACCTGTTTCTTGAAATCGCCCAGTCGTTGACGTTTTCAAGCCAGTTTCCGAATCTTTTTTCGCCGACAAAATCAGGGAACCAGTTTACGCTGTTGTTATTGGCAACCAGCTCGTCCTTAAGTTTTGTCATTTCAATGTACCAGCTTGGCTTTGCATAATAAATCAGCGGTGTACCGCATCTCCAGCAATGCGGATAGTTATGCTCCATCTTTTCCTTGGCATAGATTTTGTCTTCCGCAGCCAGCCATTTGATAATCTCCACATCCAGGCCGTCTTCCATAACGAATCTGCCCTTCCAAGGAGTATCTGTATATTTACCCTGCTCATCCACCGGATTTACTACCGGCAGATCGTAGCGTCTTCCCGTCTGGTAGTCGTCTTCACCAAATGCCGGAGCTGTATGTACAATACCGGTACCGTCTTCGATGGTAACATAGTCGGCACAGGTTACGAAAAAGGCTTTTTTGTCCGGTTTTATGAACGGCATAAGCTGTTCATATTCCACGTACTCCAGATCTTTACCTTTCATTTCTTCCAGCACATCATAGTTTCCTTCTCCCAGAACCTTGTCTGCCAGAACCTTTGCAACATAAAATACTTTACCCTCTTCATCTCCTGCCGTCATCTTTACCTTGATGTAATCCACATTCGGTCCCACGGTCAGTGCCACATTTGATGCCAGTGTCCAAGGAGTTGTCGTCCATGCCAGGAAATATTCATCTGCATCTTTTCTCTTGAATTTAGCTGTGATAGTCGTTACCTTTACTTCTTTGTAACCCTGAGCAACCTCATGAGACGCCAGTCCCGTTCCGCAGCGAGGACAGTACGGCAGAATCTTATGGCCTTCATAAATCATGCCTGCTTTATAGAATTCCTTGATAATCCACCAGAGGGTCTCCACATAGTCGTTGTCCAGCGTAATATACGGATTGTCCAGGTCGATTAGATATCCCATCCGTTTTGTCATGTCACGCCACATGCTCTCGTATGTAAAAACAGATTCTCTGCATTTTTCATTGAATTCTTTGATGCCGTATTTTTCGATATCCTGCTTGCCGGTCATCCCAAGCTGCTTTTCAACTTCAATCTCCACCGGAAGTCCGTGAGTATCCCAGCCGGCTTTTCTCGTCACTTCATAACCTCTCATAGTTTTGTAACGGCACACGGAATCCTTCAGAGTTCTGGCTATCACATGATGTATACCCGGTTTGCCGTTAGCTGTCGGAGGTCCCTCGTAAAAGATGAACGGTGTCATTCCTTCCCTTGTGCTGATGCATTTTCCCAGCAGATCTTCTTTTTCCCATTTCTCAGCCTGCTCCTTCTGCAGCTGTGCAATCGGCTTTTCAGATAAATTCTTTATCATTTCAATACATTCCTTTCCTGGTACTGTCTGGTATTATTCATTCTGTATCAGAGATACAATATGCAACTCATAAAAAACGTCCCTGACATATGCATGTTAGGGACGATTATAAACCGCGGTACCACCCTAGTTACGGGACCATCATCCCGTCTCTCATAAAGTGTTCGGCTCAGAAGTGATTTTCACAATCTGCTTCACCGATGCTCTCTCAGCATACGAGCATCTCTCTGTAAGGATTTTACGCAGTGCTACTGTCTTCGTCACAGCCTCATAATAAAATTGTTTTGCCTTATAATTTTATCCTGCAAAGGTTGAAAAGTCAAGGTTTTTCTAAATATGGCACATGATTTTTTCAATGTTCTAATTCACCTTCTTTTCGCCCAGTGCAATCTGCAGGAACTTCTCAATGGCCTGCAATGGATTGTCTTTGGCGATGGTTAACCTTATATACGGTTCCTTTCCTCCGTTAATCATCATCCTGCCGCCGTAAACCGATATCAGTCCTGCCATAATCCGCTCCGTCAGCTTGACGTTTTCAATCAGCTTGAAGATGATTTTATATCCCTGCTGTGAAATTTCCGAAATGCCCAGCTTACCTGCCATAGCACGAATTTTTGAAATCTTTATCAGATTCATGGTTGACTTTGGAATATCTCCAAAGCGATCCAGCAATTCATCAATGACTTCCGACTCATCCTCATCGTTCGCAATCATGGCAATCTTCTTGTACATCTGAAGACGCAGCATCTCATTTTCGATATAGCGTTCGGAAAGTATAGCCGGAATCGGCAGATTGAACGCCGTTTCCTCCGCTTTCGGAATTTCCTCTGCGCCTCGCGCTTTATCCACGGCCTCCTCCAGCATTTTGCAGTAAAGCTCATAACCGATATTCAGCATATGACCCGACTGCTCCGTTCCCAGAAGATTACCGGCGCCCCGAAGCTCCAAATCACGCATTGCAATCTTAAATCCGGAACCAAACTCAGTAAATTCCTTTATGGCACGCAGCCGTTTCTCCGAAATCTCCGTCAGTGTCTTATCTTTTTTATACATTAAATATGCATACGCCATCCGATTTGAACGTCCGACGCGTCCCCTAAGCTGATAAAGCTGCGCCAGACCGAAATGATCCGCATCAAGCACTATCATCGTATTGACATTGGGAATATCCATGCCCGATTCAATTATGGTGGTGGAAACCAGCACATTGTACTCCCTGTTTGAAAAGTCCATGATGATATCCTCAAGCTGATGCTCCCGCATCTTGCCGTGACCTACCGCCACCGATGCATCCGGCACCAATCGCTCTATCTCTCCTGCAACCCTTTCGATGGAATCCACCCGGTTATGAAGCACATAGACCTGTCCTCCCCGCGCCAGCTCTTTTTCGATAGCTTCACGAATCACAAAATCGTCCATCTCCATGACATAAGTCTGTACCGGATAACGATCCTCGGGCGGTTCTTCTATGGTGCTCATATCCTTGATTCCCGAAAGTGACATATGCAAAGTCCTCGGAATCGGAGTTGCCGATAACGTCAGCACATCCACATTTGCCTTCAGCTGCTTGATTTTCTCTTTATGCTTTACGCCGAACCGCTGCTCCTCGTCAATGACAAGCAGACCCAGATCTTTAAATTTAACATCGGAAGACAGCAGCCGGTGTGTACCGATCAGAAGATCGATGCTGCCGTTTTCCACGCCTTCCAGAATCGCTTTCTGCTGCGCAGCCGTCCTGAAGCGCGAAAGCATTTCCACTTTAAACGGAAATTTTTCAAAACGATCCTTCATATTATAATAATGCTGATTGGCAAGCAAAGTCGTCGGCACTAAAACAGCAGCCTGTTTCCCATCGGCCACGCATTTAAACAATGCTCTTGCAGCCACCTCAGTCTTTCCAAATCCCACATCACCGCAAAGCAAACGATCCATCGGGACATCCCGTTCCATGTCCTCCTTGATTTCCCGGATACATCTCAGCTGATCCTCCGTCTCCGTATACGGGAAGTCAGCCTCAAACTCACCCTGCCATACAGTATCTTCTGAAAACGCATAACCCTTCTCATGCATTCTTGCTGCAGAGACCCGTATCAGTTCCTGCGCCATATCATCCACAGCTGCACGTGCACGCGCTTTCGTCGCCTTCCATTCACCGCCCGAAAGCTTGTTCAGCCGCGGCGCCACGCCATCTCCTCCGATATATTTCTGAAGCATACCCAGCTGATCTACCGGAATATACAAAGAATCTTCTCCCGCATACTTCACTTTCAGATAATCCTTGCGCACGCCCTGTACCGTCAGCTGTTCAATACCCACGAACTTCCCGATTCCATGGCTTTCGTGCACCACATAGTCACCGGTCTGTACGTCGGCAAAGCTTTTTATTTGTTCGCCCCGAGATTTTTTCCTGCTGCGTCTGGTTTTTCGACTTCCTCCGAAAATATCACCTTCCCAGATCCAAACTTTTTTCTCATCGGTAAATTCCATTCCCGCAGTCAGCGCACCCTGCCTGATATTTACTTTGTTTTCCAGTTTTTCGTGCAGCAAAAAATCCCGGAGATTCTTTTCCCGCTCCGGACTGCTGCATACAATAACCACATCAAACTTCCTTTGCACGTAGCTTTCCAGTTCACTTTTCAGTAAATCCATTCGCCCGTTAAACGCCGGCACCTGTCTGCAGTTAACGCTGACCAGTTCCGTCAAAAAAGGTGCATTTTTGATTGTCCCGGTAAACGGTGTGAAAATATATCCCTGCTTCTCATACAGTCTAAAATAATCCTTTTCTCCCGAAAGCGACTGAAAATCCTCTCCGATGCCGCGTCCCGAGCTTAATATTGCATCGATATCGTCGGTGCGCTCCTTCTGCCACACGTCCAAAGTTTCAAGAATCCGCGCAGGATCGTCGATGAAAATTTCCGGATTCTGCATATAATCCCAGATATACATGGTCTCCTGATAAAAATAATTCAGGAATTTCTCCAAATATTGAATATTTATCATGCTCTCTGCATATTCAAGAAGCTGTCCTTCCCGCTGCTTCAGGTTATAAATCAGCTCTGTATCGGGTTCCTTTTTTTCAAGTCTGCGTATCTGTTTATCATAGGCTGCACGTATCTTTTTTTCTGCCTCTGCAAAGATTTCCCGTTCCCGCGGAATCTGGGAGCATGGATATATGCTTACGGAGTCCAGATGTTCTTCGGATCGCTGAGTTAATAAATCAAAGGTACGAATAGAATCCACCTCCGTGTCAAAAAGCTCAATTCGATACGGATTGTCACCTTCCGGCGTAAATACATCCATGATGCCGCCTCGAATGCTGTATTCACCTCTGCCTTCTATCATGGATACACGCTCATATCCCTGTAAAGTCAGTTTTCTCTTCACTTCATCCGGCTCGATATCTTCACCTTGCTTAATTTCTATAACATTTTCTGCAAAGATTTCCTGCGGCGGCAACTTTTTGATTGCTCCCGTAACCGGTGCGATGACAATACAGTCCTCGCCTCTGCTTACCGACTGAAGTATACTCATCCGGTTAAGCAGATCATCGTTGCTTCTGGCTTCAAATTGAATCAGAGATTCATCCTCAGGCGGCAGAACATAAATTTTTTCATCACTAAAAAAAGAAAGATCCGATGCAAGTCGTTTCGCTCTGTTAAGGGTTGAAACGACGATTAAGCTCTGACCTTTTTTGTCTTTTCTGATATTCGCTATAATGGGTGCAATCCGACCTTCGGATGCACCTGCTATGTTAATCATTCCTCGCTGCGTCACATTATTCCCTTCCCGATAATTCAGGTTTCACATTGTACTCGTTCATAGCCTTATCAATGCCTTTTTCTAAAATGCATCCAACTGCATCTGCTGTTCGCTTCACTGCATCCTCAATCACTTTTTCATCCTGCTTGGATGTTTTGCCGAGAACGAAGTCTTTCCATTCAGAGCCTTCTCCGCTCTTACCGATTCCAATCCTTATACGCGGAAAATCCTTGGACTGAATCTGTTCGATAATCGATTTCATACCGTTATGACTGCCTGCGCTTCCTTTCTTCCGAATACGAATCACGCCGGTTTCCAAATCGAAATCATCATAGATTACAATAAGGTTATCCAGTGTCACATCATAATAGCTGACGATTTCTCTTACCGATTCACCGCTCAGGTTCATATATGTCTGCGGTTTCACCAATAAAGCCTTCCGGCCGGAGATGAACCCATCTCCGACCAAGGCTTTGTGTTTCAGTTTGTTAACCTTGATATCGTGCTTTTCAGCTAATTTATCGATGGCTGAAAAGCCCATGTTATGTCTTGTTTTTTCGTATTTTTTCCCCGGGTTTCCGAGACCCACGATTACAAACATATGTCCTGCACACTACTCGCTTTCTAATCAATTCTAGTCAAAAAGTTTACTGATGGATCCATTTGTAAAGATTCTGGTCATTGCTTCTGCAAAGAGCGGAGCAACGGATACAATCCGCATTTTTCCAATTCTCTTTTCTTCCGGAATCGGCAGTGTATTCAGCAGAACCAGTTCTTCAATGGCAGAATTTTCAATTCTCTCTATAGCAGGTCCGGATAATACAGCGTGCGTTGCGCATGCTCTCACGCTTACGGCTCCGAGATCTTTCAGAGCGTTTGCTGCATTTGTGATTGTTCCTGCAGTATCAATCATATCATCAACCAGAATGCAGTTTTTGCCTTCGATATCGCCTATGATGTTCATGATTTCACTCTTATTAGGTTCCGGTCTTCTCTTATCTACAATAGCAATCGGTGCATTCAAAGGCTGTGCCATATTTCTGGCTCTTGTTACGCTTCCGTGGTCAGGAGAAACAATAACCACGTCTTCCAATCCCTTGGCAACGAAATACTTGGAGAGGATCGGCATGCCTAAAAGGTGATCTACCGGAATATTAAAGTATCCCTGAATCTGCGCCGCGTGAAGATCCATCGTAACGACTCTGTCAGCACCTGCAGCCACAAGCAGATCTGCTACCAGCTTTGCTGTAATCGGATCTCTTGCCTTTGCTTTTCTGTCCTGACGCGCATATCCGTAATAAGGAATAACCGCATTGATTCTTCCTGCGGAAGCTCTCTTCATGGCATCTATCATGATGAGCAATTCCATGAGATTATCATTTACAGGATCACATGTCGACTGCACGATATAACAGTCCGTTCCTCTTACCGTTTCCCACAGGTTTACGGAAATTTCTCCATCGCTGAACTTATTTACAGTAGCTTTTCCAAGCGGTTTGCCCATAATGGAGGCAATCTCCTCGGCAAGCTCAGGGTGTGCATTTCCCGTAAATACCTTGTAGTTTGAAAATAAACTATTTTTCATCTGTTTCTCCTACCTCTGCTTTCTGTTTAAACTGTGTTACTTCTTTAAAATACCTCTTTTTTCAACCCATCCCTCAATGGATTTACCTTTTGATCTTGCAACATAAAGGGCTCCATCCTTTACATCCTTTGTTATGGTACTTCCGGCAGCAATGTAGGCATCTTTCCCGACGTGTACCGGGGATACCAGATTGACGTTGCAGCCAATGAATGCTCCGTCCTCTACAACGGAACGATATTTCTTGCTGCCATCGTAATTGACGAACACGACACCACAGCCAAGATTTACCTTCTTACCCACATCGGAATCTCCCACATAGGTCAGATGTGCAGCCTTTGCACCGTCATCGAGTTTGGAATTCTTAATTTCCACAAAATCTCCGACTTTGCAGTGACTGCCAACTTCACTGTTCGGCCGCAGATATGCGAACGGTCCCACGCTGGTCTCGTCTCCTACTTTGCTCTCCAAAATTACCGAACTCTGAATCGATGTGCCGTTTCCGATAACGGAATCTTTAATTCTTGTATTCTGCCCGATGGTGCAGTTTTCGCCGATTTCCACATCACCTTCCAGCACAACGCATGGATAGATGACCGTACCTTTTCCAATCTTAACCCCTTCATCGATATATGCCATTTTCGGATCCACAAATATAACTCCGGCATCCGTATACGCCAGATTGCGTTCAATCCGCTTAGCTTCTGCTTCTTCATATTCCGCTCTGTTCATATCAAACTCCTTACCGATTCTTATCCTTCTCCAGAATCATCTCGCCGACTTTATAAATATCTCCCGCTCCCATGGTGATGACAAGATCACCTTCCTGCGCATTGTTATATACAAAGCTTGCAATCTCTTCAAAATCTTCAAAGAAAGATACATCCTTGTTCGAATCGTGTTCCTTAATCTTATTCATGAGCGTCTTTGAACTGATCTTATGAATATTCTTTTCACGTGCTGCGTAGATTTCCGCCAGCACTACCTTATCCGCTTCATCAAATGCCATTGAAAAATCATCCAGCAGTGCCATCGTTCGCGTATATGTATGCGGTTGGAACAGGCACCACAAAGTGTTATGCTTCATATTGCGCACTGCCGCCAGCGTTGCACGGATTTCCGTAGGATGATGTGCATAATCATCGACTATGCGAATTCCGTTTGAAGTCACTCCCAATAAATCAAAACGGCGCTGCGTTCCTGTATATCCGTCCAGAGTTTTCACGATATCATCCACCGCTATCCCCTGAATATGGCAGCACGCAAAAGCAGCAAGCGCGTTGAGGACGTTATGTTCGCCCGGCACGGCAAGCTCAATTCGGCAAAGCATCTTGCCCCCATGATTTACATTGAACTGCGGCATTCCGTCGTTATCGAAATTAATATCAGATGCGTAATAATCACAGCTTTCACTGAGTCCGAATGTAATGGCATTCGGCAGTCCGCTGATAACGCTTTTTACGAAAGGATTTGCATCATATGCGATAACCGCACCGTTCTCCGGTACCAGTTTTGCAAACTTGTCAAAAGATCTTGCAATGTGTTCCACATCTTTAAAATAGTCCAGGTGATCCGAATCGATGTTCAGGATGATTTCGATTTTAGGCTTCAGATTCAGAAAACTATCCATATATTCACAAGCTTCCGTTACAAAGTAATCGTTTTGGCCTACGTAGACGTTGCCGTTGATTTCCGGCAGATTGCCTCCGACCAGAATAGTCGGTTCCTTATGTGCATTCTTCAAAATCAATGAAACCATGGACGTCGTCGTCGTCTTGCCGTGAGTTCCCGAAATCGCAATACTGCTGTCATACTCTGCCATCAATGCTCCCAGGGCCTGAGCTCTGGTTACAGCCGGTATCCCCAATTCTTCCGCCTTCGCCAGTTCCGGGTTCTCCATACTGATAGCGGAAGAATAGATGATAAGATCTTTGTCTTCCACGTTCTCAGCCTTATGCCCTATGTAAATCTTCGCACCGTCCTGCGCAAGCTTGGCAGTCATGTCGCTTTCTTTCATATCCGATCCGGAAATTTCATATCCTCTCGACATCAGAATTTCTGCCACTGCAGATAGTCCAATTCCACCGATGCCGATGCAATGGATTTTTTTATAATCCGGTAAATTCACCATAATCTTGCCTCCCTAATCATAGATAATAGGATTATATCATATTTAATACGAAAAATGCGATATAATATGAAAAAAATTGTTTTTTGCTCGCAACCCTGTTATCATGAATATAACGCCATTTAAGAGGAGAGGTTCATTATGAAACGAAGTCAGAGAGTTGGTGCAATTTGCCAGATTTTAACCGAGTCACCAGGCAAAATTTTCAGTCTGAACTATTTCTGCGAAAAATTTTCCGCAGCAAAATCCAGCATCAGCGAGGATATCAGTGCAGCAAAAGAAGCTGTACGCATAGCAGGATACGGTTATATCGAAACAATTCCCGGCGCATCCGGAGGCGTAAAATACGTAACGGATATTTCCCCTGAAAAAGCAGAGAAAGTGCAGACAAATCTCTGCACTATGCTGCAGGAAGAAAACCGCATTCTCGGAGGCGGTTTCCTTTACACCTCCGATATCATGTATAACCCCACCATCGTTAAGGGAATGGCTCAGATCTTTGCAAAAAAATTTCGTGACGCCGGAGCTGATTATGTGGCTACCATAGAAACTAAAGGAATTCCGGTCGCTTTTATGACAGCGCAGCTCCTCAATATTCCAGTCATCGTAATCAGACGAGAGACCAAAATTTCCGAAGGCGCCACAGTCAGCATCAACTACTTCCCCGGTTCATCGGAACGTCTGCAGAAGATGTCGATTTCCAAGCGCGCTGCAGCTCCCGGTTCCAAAGTTCTTATCATTGACGATTTCATGCGGGGCGGCGGCAGCATCAAAGGGTTGGTCGAAATATTTTCCGAAGTGGATATCAGCGTTGTTGGAATCGGTGTTGCCATCGTAAATATCGAACCCAAAAAGAAAAAAGTACAGGATTATTTCCCGATTGTTCATTTGGGAACCGTTGATGAGGCCTCAAAAAAGGTAGATGTCATACCGAATTGTCAGATTTTTTAAAATTTACTTGTTTGCAAAATAATTCTGTAGTATAATAGCAACATACTATTGAAGCATTGCGGCACGAAAGGCGGTACTACAAATGGATATTACTGACGTAAGAATTCGAAAGGTTAACGATGAAGGCAAAATGAAAGCCGTTGTTTCCATCACTTTTGATGATGAATTCGTTGTACATGACATCAAAATTATCGAGGGGCAGAACGGATTATTCATCGCCATGCCTAGCAGAAAGATGGGCGAAGGGGACTTCCGAGATATTGCTCATCCATTGGTTTCCGAAACAAGGAACAGAATCAGAGATGCGATTTTCGCAGAGTATGAAAAAGTACTTGCACAGAAAGCGGCGGAAACCGAAACCATTGCAGAATAACAATAAAAACAAAAGGGTTGTCTTTTGCGAGGCAGCCCTTTTTATTTTTGTTTTTATTCTTATTCTACCGTCTTAACACGAATCAGATTTGTAGTGCCCGGTACCTGCAGCGGCATTCCTGCGCTGAGAACGATGCAGTCACCTTTTTTAGCCATATTCATTCGCTCTGCTCCTTCAACAGCTTTATCCATCAAATTCGTCCAGTTATCGCTCCACTGCGTCAGCACCGGATAAACGCCCCGAGTCAAAGCCTGCTGATGATATGTCTTCACATCAGGCGTTGCTGCTATGATTGGCTCTATCGGCTTATATTTAGCCATCATTTCTGCCGTATATCCGGATGTCGTGATGGCCACTATCGCACTGGCATTGATATCATGAGCGGTCGTGCACGCTGCATGACCCATAGCATTTGAAACATCACGTGCATTGGATTCCACTTCCAGGAACTTATACTGATTGACCTCCTCCGCATCTTCTTCCGCCTGACTGACAATCTTGGCCATAGTCTTAACCGTTTCTACCGGATAATCGCCTGCGGCACTCTCGCCCGACAGCATTACAGCTGAAGTCCCGTCAAAAACCGCATTTGCTACATCCGTAATTTCTGCCCGAGTCGGAGCCGGAGAATGAGTCATGGATTCCAGCATCTGCGTTGCCGTGATAACTGTCTTTCCGGCTTTGCAGCATTCCTTGATAAACTTTTTCTGAATACCCGGAAGTTTTTCGAAATCAACCTCCACACCCATGTCGCCGCGCGCAATCATGATTCCATCGGATAGCGCCAGGATTTCCTTGAAATTTTCAATTCCTTCGGTGTTTTCAATCTTGGAGATAATCTTAATTCGCTCACCGCCGTTCTCATTTAAAAGAGCTCTGAGAATTTTAACATCCATTGCATTTCTTACAAAAGACGCAGCAACATAATCCACATCCATTTCTATACCGAACAGAATATCGCTGCGATCGGCCTCGCTTATGTACTCCAGATCCAGCGACTGGTTTGGAATATTCACTCCCTTACGATTGCTGATTTTGCCTCCCGTCACAACAATACAGCGAACTTCTTCTTCCGTCATATCCGTTACCCGCAGTCTGACACGGCCATCGTCGATCAAAATGGCTGTTCCCAGACTGACCTGAGACGGAAGTGCCTTATATGTCGTACTGACTTTTTCCTTTGTGCCGAGGCACTCATTTGATGTAAGCGTAAATTCATCTCCCTCTTCCAAAATCACGCTTCCGCTTTCAAAATCTCCCAGACGGATTTCAGGGCCTTTCGTATCCAGCAAAACTGCCGCCGGCAGATCCAGCTCATCTCTGACTTTTCGAAATGTTTCCATCGTCTTTCGATGCTCCTCATGTGTTCCATGAGAAAAATTCAGTCGCGCCACATTCATACCGGCTTTCAGCATCTCCCTCATCGTATCCGCATTGTTGCTTGCCGGCCCCAGTGTACAAACAATTTTTGTTTTTTTCAGCATACCGTCACCTCACATATTATCCACAATTTTTTTTATTATATCATCAAATAATCACAGGTGTATAGGACAAACTGGTGCATATAAAACTGTCTGCAAAATATTATTTCTATTTCTTGATTTTATCCGCTGAAACGTCATTCGTCCATGATTCCTGACTTTCAATAACCGCATCCATATCATCCACTTTTACTGCAACCTGATATTTGTCCTCATAGACAATTTCTCCCGGAAAATTGGTGGAAATCACATAAAACGGATGGTTGTACTTTTCCAGCAGCCACATAGCCGGAGTCAGAAGTTTGCTTATCTCTTCATAGTTTTCGGTTTTAAAAAAGCACACAACCTTTTCCTGTTTCATACACGGTTCCGGATATGGCAGCATTTCTGCTATCCATTCATCGATTGCGCGATAAAGATCTGCATCCTCTTCATCCATAATATCTTTCTGGATCAAGCTCCAGCACATGCTGAAGATGCCTTTTGCATAATGAGTATTTTCAGCCAATTCTTTTCCCTGAATTCTTACATATTTGAATTTCACCGTTTTTTCTCCATTCCTATAGTATTAAATTCAACATACCCTGTGATATCATCCCTGACTTCCGCATTGATACGAAGCACCGGCCGCAGGGATTCATATCCATCCGGCAGAATTGCACGAATCCTATCCTGCTCCGCCCCATATGCCATTACATACTGTTCTACTTTCATTTTTTACCTCTGTTTTATTTAAAGTAATAGGGTTAATCTTCAGCTGAGAAATCGAAGATTTTATTCAAGATTATAAAAAGAAGAGCTGCAAAGTGTGATAAAAATGTGATAAAAATCACTTTCAGCCTCTGGAACCGTTGAAAATACAATGGGTAAGACATAAGCCGGGTTCTGTATCCGACAATCATCTATCTTGGCCCTCTGTTGCCAGAAAGCTCATGCGACCTACCTACCGGGCAGCGACGGGCCGCCGCTTTTTATGCCCTATTTGGTCTTGCTCCGAATGGGGTTTACACGAGAAATATGTTACCATATCTCCCTGTGAGCTCTTACCTCACAATTTCAACCTTACCACGGCATTACCCGTTTCGGC
>CAVCML010000020.1:0-17689 GCA_963603335.1 Bacteroidaceae bacterium
GTATCGTAGGAGACGTTAAGGTAATCATTCCTAAACTGATCGATGCACTGACTAAATACAAGGCTTCTGCAAATTAAAGCAGAGCAGAAAGCGGGGAATATCATGATAGGAGTTCTTGGTGCAGGGACTATGGGCCTTGGCATTATCCAGACTCTGGCACAGAGCGGCAAGGAAGTCACTTTTGTTGAACAGAATCAGGAATTGGTAGAAAGAGGACTGAATAATTTAGATAAAAATTTACAAAAGTTAGTGGCAAAAGAAAAAATTACATCCTCCCAAAAAGATGAGATTTTTTCGAGAGTTACGGGAGCTGCGGAAATCGCAGCTCTCGAATACGCCGGCATTGTAATCGAAGCGGCGACAGAAAACACCGCAATTAAAAAAGCCATGTTTCAGGAACTGGATGAGGTGTGCCGGGCGGAAACCATTCTGGCCAGCAACACCTCAGCCCTTTCCATTACAGAGATAGCGGCGGCAACAAACCGCCCGGACAGAGTGATCGGAATGCATTTCTTCAATCCGGTGCCGGCAATGAAGCTGGTGGAGGTCATCAATGGCCTTTCAACATCGGAGGAAACGACGGAGGCAATCACGCAGCTCGCAGAAGAAATGGGCAAATCTCCGGTACAGGTGGAGGAGGCACCGGGATTTGTAGTAAACAGAATCCTGATTCCGATGATAAACGAAGCCATAGGCATCCGTGCTGACGGCGTTGCCGATACGGAAGGCATCGACAAAGCTATGCAGCTCGGAGCAAACTTCCCAATGGGACCTCTCGCACTGGGAGACCTGATTGGGCTTGACGTGTGTCTGGCTATTATGGAAACGCTTCACAGAGAATATGGTGAAGATAAGTACAGACCGCACGTGCTTCTCAGAAAGATGGTGCGTGACGGCAAGCTGGGACGCAAGACGGGAGAAGGATTTTATTCTTACAGATAAAAAAGGCAGCTGCCTGTGGAGGTAACAATGATTAATCAAGTGGATACATTATTTGTCCTGATAGGGGCCCTGATGGTAATACTTATGACTCCGGCTCTATCGGTGTTTTACGCAGGGCTCGGCAGGATTCGCAACGGCGTGGATGTAATGATGCAGGTCTGGATCTGCTTTGCTGTGGTAGGCATACTCTGGATCGTGTGCGGGTTCTCGATGGCGTTCGGAAGCGATGTGTGCGGCGGAATCATCGGCAGAATGGATTTCGCTTTCCTGAAGGACGTGGGAATGGCGCCTCATGAAACATTTGGAAAAACGATTCCGTTTGTGGTGTATTTCCTCCTGCAGGCTGCTTATGCGATTATTACACCTGCTCTGATTGCCGGAGCGGTACTTGAAAAAATGCAGCTGAAGGCGTTCATTGTCTTTATTGTGCTTTGGGATATCATAGTTTATATACCGCTTGCTCATATGGTATGGGGCGGTGGTCTGCTGGCCGATCTGGGATTCCTGGATTTCGGCGGAGGTACGGTTATCCACGGCAGTGCCGGTTTTTCCTCCTTGGCTGCGGTACTGATTTTAGGAAGAAGACGCGATATGGATGAGACACCGAGCAATATGGCACAGGTGTCTGTCAACTGCGGACTGCTTCTGTTCGGATGGTTTGCCTTTAATGCGGCCGGTGCAGCTGCGCTTAATGCAAATGCAATTTATGCGGCGGCAAACAGCCTGATCGGCACCGTAATCGGTATGGCTGTCTGGGTAATCTGGACATGGGTACGCGAAAAGAGAGCAAGCTTCCTGCATGCTATGTTCGGATTCCTGGCCGGACTGGTTGCGGTAACGCCTGCATCCGAATGCATGAATCTGCAGCAGGCGATGATTATGTCGGTAATCGTATCCGTCCTCTGCTACATCGCAATCAATTTTGTCCGTCCGAAACTGGGCTTTGATGACTCTCTGGATGTTTGGGGTCTTCATGGCGTAGGCGGACTGTTCGGATGCATGCTGATTCCGTTGTTCCTGGACGGATCGCTGGTCGAAATGCCGCATGCATTGGGTCAGCAGCTGCTGCTGCAAATCGGCTGCGCTCTGGCTGCTTGTGCATTCGCATTTGCGGCAACCTGGGTAATTCTGAAAGTTCTGGGATTGTTCATGCAGCTTCGAAACACACCGGAAATGGAAGCTTCCATCGATAAGAACAGATATCAGGAAGTAATGTATGAAACACAGGCATAACACCTTTTTATAAATGACTTTATATAATAACCGAAAAAGCCGCGCGGCGAGGGAACTCGCTGTGCGGCTTTTTCGTGATGTATAAATTTTTAAAGATTTCAAAGTTTAATTGCAGCCTGTGCAGGCAGTGCGTTTACTGCTTGCAGACAGGGTAGATGATTTTTGTAAGATAGTTTTCTCCCGATTCCAAATCGAATGGTGAAATCAGGTATTCCTCACTGACGTAGCCGTTAACCCTGTAGCCGTGGGTTTCAATCCAGCGCAGAACGTTCAGGTGACTCTGATAGAGAGTATCGTACTGCCCGTAATGAAGGAATACAGCAGCTTTATAGCCGCCGGATTCTTTG
The DNA here is from genome assembly GCA_963603335.1 of Bacteroidaceae bacterium. GTDB lineage: Bacteria > Bacillota > Clostridia > Peptostreptococcales > Anaerovoracaceae > Lentihominibacter. Next base: position 2,523 of record CAVCML010000020.1, read on the forward strand.
ATATTAGGAGCCTTCGTATTATACGCAATCTGCACTGTGTTAGCCGGATCAACGCGAATCGGGAGCTGAACCTCAAGTTTAATCTGAGATTTATAGAATTGATCCATCACTGATTCGGTAAGGTAGTGAAGCGTCATGTGCCCGTCGGGCAGGAAGGAACTTTTTTCGGCCATACGGTAGATCTCAAGCCAGCGTTCAATTGAAATTTCGAAGTTGTTGTAGTTCTCCATCTGCCTCGTCGTATAGAATACTGTTTGAAGCGGAATATCCTCAATTGCCACTGAAACACTTTCGTCGTCAACTCCAGGAAACGGGTTCTGTTTTTTTGAATCGATCCTATAGTATTCCTTGCTGGTGCTTACTTTATTAAGCAGCATCTTTCCTTCGTTGCGCGTTTTGTTGAGTGCTTCAATCTTCTGATCCAGATAGGAGATTTTGGCGCCGATTGCTTCTTCGTAGAGATCCAGACTGTTGCTCTGAATCAGTTTCTTAATCTCCTTCAGTGAGAATTCCAGCTGCTGAAGCTTTTTTATGGTGTAAATCGTAAAGGCCTGATCTTTTGAGTAATACCTGTAGCCGGTTTCATCGGATTTATGAGAAGGCTTGATTAAATCGATCTGATCGTAGTAACGAAGCGTTTTCGGATTGATATCGCACAGGTGTGCCATTTCACCGATTGTGTAGTACTTTTTCTTGGATTTCACAAGACATATCCTCGCTTTCTTTTCATGCTTAAATGGTCTGTATAAATCGCTTACGTTCACATTTAAGTTTACCATAAGAAAGCAAAAACGTAAAGATAAGAATATTCGAACATTTCAGCACGAGGAATGCTCGGGTACTATTTTGCGGTTATAAAAAGATGACAGAAAAGTCGCTTGCAATGGAAGGAAAATTGGAAAACAAGGACTTTAAAGGGGCGGAATGGCAAGAAAAAATGTTAATTAAAAAACAGCACGCAAAAAAGTTATTATAATGCTCCCAAAATCATAAATGACATACGTTTAAAAGATGCAAACCTTCCCGCGAAAGCAAAAATTAGAAGGTTTTGGATTGCCTGTAATAATCCTCTTAATAAGATGTCAGGTTTTCGTGTTGACTTTACAACGGCAGGAAAGGGTATATTAAAGCTACAAACAAGAAATCGTTACTGAAATAACAGTTAACGAGAATTTTAAAGAAAAGTTTCAGGAGGTAACTATTATGTTAGGAAACAAAGTTGTACATCGCCTTATGATGACTGGTGGAGACGGACATTATGTAAATCAGCTGGTAAACGGATCCAGAATGCTGGACTTCTTCGGTGACGTTGCTACCGAATTGCTGGTAAGAGCTGACGGAGACCTGAGTCTGTTCCTGGGTTACGAAGAAGTTCGTTTCACAGCTCCGATTCACGTAGGTGACTTCATGGAATACCATGGCTGGATCGAAAAGAAAGGTAAGACTTCTTACAAGGTTAAGTTCGAAGCTTATAAAGTTATCACTATGCCGGATGACTTCAAAGACAAGAGCTACATGCTGGATGGAATCAACGGTAAGGACATGGGCACCGGCCTGAAGCAGTCTGCTGCTCTGGTATGTGATCCTCCTATCCTCTGCGGATATGCAACAGGTACACTGGTAATTCCGGAAGACTGCCAGAGAGGACCGCAGGATCCTGCATTCGCTCAGGAAAAATAAGAAGTAAATCGTTACGATCACTTTTGACAAACTAGAATTACACTATTTTTTATGCTGTGAGTTTACATTGAGGAAAAACGGCCCGGCTACTTGAACCAAGCAGCGGGCCGTTTTATAATCTGTGAACGAACACAATTTACCCGCATTTCGAATGCGGCGCACTGATTAAACGCTGTTATTTTAATTTTATCGATATTTGATAATTCTTACGGGGATAGACCCTGAGACATTGATGGATGAATAGGAGGAGCTATTTTGAGAAGAGCATTAGAAGGAGTTCGCGTACTTGATTTGACACAGGCATACAGTGGTCCGTTCTGCACTATGAACCTTGCAGACCACGGTGCTGAGGTGATTAAAATTGAACGTCCGAAGACCGGAGATCAGACCAGGACATGGGGTCCTTTCCTCAACGATTTCAGTGCATATTTTGCATATGTAAATCGTAATAAAAAGGGAATTACTCTGGATTTGTCTTCGGAAGAAGGAAAGAAAATTTTCAAAGGCCTTGTAAAAGAAGCAGATGTAGTAGTAGAAAATTTCAAAGTTGGAACTATGGACAAACTGGGATTGGGCTATGACATATTAAAAGAGATCAATCCTTCAATCATATACGGTTCGATCTCAGGATTTGGACTGGAAGGAGACATGGCGAAGAGACCGTGCTATGATATCGTAGCGCAGGCAATGAGCGGCATGATGAGCGTAACCGGTTATCCGGATGCGCCTCCTGTAAAAATAGGGCCGTCGGTTGGCGACAGCTATTCCGGTGCATACCTTTGCATCGGTGTTCTGATGGCACTGTACAAAAGATGCCAGACCGGTGAGGGGAGCCGGATTGACATTTCCATGGTCGATACGTTATTCTCAACAATGGAAAACTTTGTAGTAAAGTATACCGTAGAAGGTGAGACGCCGACCAGAAACGGCAATGTTGACCCCGGAATCGCACCGTTCGACTCTTTCCAGGCAAAGGACGGCATGTTCGTAATGGGCTGCGGAACGGACAGAATGTTCGCAGGTCTTTGCGAAGCGATGGGAAGAGAAGAGCTGCTGACAGATCCGCGTTTTGATACAAACGGCAAGCGCTGCGACAACTATCAGCCGGATCTGAAGGATATCGTTGAAGAATGGACGATGACGAAGACAATCGACGAACTGGAAGAAATCATTTGCGCACGCAAGATTCCGTTCGGAAGAATTCAGGATATCCCGACGGTTACCGAAAGCGACCTGATCAAGGGAAGAAACATGATCTGGGAAGTAGAACAGCCGGGCATGGATGCAACCGTTCGCATTCCTGGATGCCCTGTTAAAATCCACGGGGAAGAGGACGCTGTTCAGAAGGCATCGCCGCAGCTTGGGGAAGATACGGAAGCCGTTTTGGAAGAACTGTTGGGAATCACTGAAGAAGACATCCAAAAATTAAAGGATGACGAGGTGATTTAACTGTCTGAAACTCCTGCGGGGCGGTTCGCTGCCGCTTCGCAGGTGATAAAAAGGAGTTCAATTATGGAAAATAATACACTTAAGAAGAAAGGAATAAACTGGATGCTGACGATTGTATCGGTGGGAATCCTTTTCCTGATCGTAGCGATGCTGGCAATAAGGCCGGATCAGACAATCAGCGGTATTAAGACAGTTTTTGATAACGTACTTGAAGGAACCGGTCCTTTTATGCTGGCTTTCGACCTGTTCCTGGTAGTATTCTGTTTTGCGATTGCATTCAGTAAGTACGGCAAGATTAAGCTGGGCGAGGGCAAACCGGAATATTCAACGTTCAGTTATATTGCGATGATGGCATGCGCAGCTTTGGCTTCCGCATCCATGTTCTGGTCCTTTACGGAATGGGCGGAATACATCATCACACCGGGCCTCAACATCGAGCCGTACAGCGATGAAGCATATGACATCGCCGTGGGATATACATTCTTCCACTGGGGCTTCCTGGCACAGTGCATCTATGTACTGGTAGGTCTTGCAACTGCCTATGCATGGTACATCCGCAAGGCTAAGTCGCTGAAGATGAGTGATATAATTGACAGAATGCTGGGAGACGATTTTAAACACCCGATGCTTAAGAAAGTGCTCATGAGTCTCGTAGATCTGATTGTAATCTTCTGTACGCTGGCAGGTCTTGGCGTTTCGTTGGGCCTTGGCGTTCCTGTAATTGCAGGAGGCATCAATGCAGTAACCGGTCTTGAAGTGAACTTCCTGATGCAGGTGCTGATCGTTATAGGTCTCGGCGTAATATTCTCGTGGAGTTCTTTCGTTGGAACAGGAAAAGGCATGAAGTTCCTGAGCGATAATACTGTAAAATTGCTGTTCGCATTCCTGATTTTCGTACTGATTACAGGTCCGACGACATTTATATTCAAGTCTCTGGTTAACGGAATCGGCGAAATGGGCGGAAACTTCATTCAGATGGCACTTTTCTCAGATCCGATTCAGCAGACGGGATTCTCTGAAGCATGGACGATATTCTTCATCGCATTCCCGCTCAGTTATACCGGTCTGATGGCGGTATTCGTTGCAAAGATTTCCAAGGGCAGAAGCATCAAGGAACTGGTGCTTTGCTGCATGCTGGGAATCTCCTGCGGCACATGGGTATTCTTCTCTGTAAACAGCGGACTTGCTATGGACAGAGAGCTTTCGGGAGTTTTCTCCATGGTAGGAGAGGTGGAAAGCGGCGACCCGTATGCAGGCGTATTCACACTGCTTAACACGCTTCCGCTCGGAAAGGTTCTCGCGATTGTTTACACTGTATGCGTAATCGGATTCGTCTGCACGACGCTGGATACAGCTTCTCTGGCTCTGGCTTCGACGACATCCTCCAAGGTTGATAAGGATAATAACCCTAGCAAGATGTGGAGACTGTTCTGGTGCGTAATGCTCTGCCTGCTGCCGCTGGCAATGATGTTCTCCGGCGCAGACTTTGAAGCGATGAAGCAGCTGGCTATTCTGATTGCTATACCTATTGCACTCGTAATGTGCTATATGGCATATAAACTTATTGTATGGTTCAAGGAAGATAAACATAAATACTTCCCGGCCGATGAAATTACAGGTGAACCGCTGAAGACTGACTCTGAAGAAGCAGCAGACAAAACAGCAGAAGCCTAAAACAACACCTTTTCGATCCGGCGCGGCACCTGTGACGGCGGCGACCGGATTGAAGCCCATGAATAGATTCTTCTATTCATATAACATTTATATCACATAGTGATGCGAAACGAAAACACCCGTGCAGACAGACCATAGTCCGCACGGGTGTTTTCATCTTGTGCACCGCGGGCTCACAAGCGCAAATCACCGCACAACTACAGCTTCGCCTTTGCAAGCGCTGAAGTTTTCTTGATAATGGAGCGGATTACCTTGATTACCGCTCCGATAACCAGAAGTCCCGCTGCGATTGCGCCGGCCATGAGGAGCGTCTGGCTGCCTACATTGGCGGCGTCCCTGAGTTCGCTGCCCAGAAGAGCCTCCATCGTATAGAAAATATTATACCCCGGAACAAGGCAGATCATCCCCGGGATGATGAAAATCGTCGCAGCCTCTTTGCAGAGCCGAGAACAGATATCGCTCAGCAATCCCACGAGACAGGATGCTATAAAGCAGGAAATCACCGGAGACGAACCGTAGTACACACAGACCTGATAACATGACCAGGCCAGTCCTCCGATGAGCATGCAGACAGGGATTGTCTTGGGCGGCACGCGGAAGATGATGGCAAATCCGCATGTTGCGAATATCGCATAAACAAACTGTATCAGAAGATCACTCATTAGAATATCCCTCCTATCACGTTCCATAATTTAAGAACGACACCGGCACCCGCCGCCAGCGAGACTGCAATCAGCGCAGCTTCCATAATACGGCAGGTTCCCGCAAGCATGCTGCCCGACAGGAAATCGCGAATCGAATTGGTGATTGCAACACCCGGTACGAAAATCATCAGCGTGCCGATGATGACTGGCTGATAACTGACGGCATCGATCCAGGAGGAGATAAGCAGCGCCAGGAAAGCCGCTCCCGCACAGCTGCAGAAGCTTTGCACGAAGAAATTGATATCGAATTTTCCCAGAAAGCGTGAAAATGCATATGCGAACATACCTATGCCGAAAGCAGCGATAAAATCCGCCGGACCGCCGCCGAAAATCAGTGCGAAAAAGGAGGCGACCAGTGCGGCACCGAGAAGTCTCACCGGAATGGGATACGGCTTTGAATCATCGATTTCGTGAAGCTGCAGCATAGCGTCATCAACCGATAGATCCGTAGTCGTGAATTCACGTGAAAAATGATTTATTTTTGAAATTTTGTTGAGGTCGGTTTCAATGCCGTCAATTCGCTTGACATATGTAAGCGGATCATCGTCCGCACCTCCGTTATCCAGGGATACAAAAATTCCCGTCGGTGTAGCAAAAACTTCAACGTGATCGATGCGGCAGGCTTTGCAGATGCGCGTGATTGTATCTTCCACGCGGTAGACCTCCGCTCCGTTTTTCATCATAATCTCACCGGCATATATCGCCAGGAGAAGAACTTTTTTCTGAAATATATCAACCATAGGTTCTCCTTTTCTCATCATTTATATCGCCATTATAACGCAGGATTTTGAAAAATACATAAAAATACACAGAAAAGCATGTGAATTTTCATATATGCACCTTGACCGCGATGTTGACGGATTGTATAATTGTATACTGAAATACAATTTTCCGAGGAGGGTAAACATATGGGAAAAACACTTGCTTATAAGATTTTAGAAAATCACCTGGTGGAAGGAACCCTGGCTCCGGGCGAGGAGATCACCATCAAGATCGACCAGACGCTGACGCAGGACTCCACCGGCACCATGGTGTATCTGCAGCTGGAAGCGATGGAAGTCGATAAAGTAAAGACGGAGCTTTCCGTTGCATACATAGATCACAATACGCTTCAGACGGGATTTGAAAACGCTGATGACCATGAGTTCATAAAGAGCGTTGCCAGAAGACACGGCGTACTGTTTTCAAAGCCGGGCAACGGAATCTGCCACCAGCTCCAGCTGGAAAACTACGGCAAGCCGGGCAAAACTCTGCTGGGTTCCGACAGCCATACTCCGACGGGCGGCGGCCTGGGCATGATCGCTATCGGTGCAGGAGGACTTGACGTAGCGGTAGCAATGGCCAAGGGTACTTACAGCCTGACGGCGCCGAAGGTTGTCAAAGTAGAACTGAAGGGTGCGCTCAGACCGTGGGTTTCCGCAAAGGATGTAATTCTGTACGTTCTGCAGCAGCTGACTGTAAAGGGCGGCGTAGGCAAGATTATCGAATATACCGGTGAAGGCGTGAAGAACCTTTCCGTAACAGACAGAGCGACAATTACCAATATGGGTGCGGAACTGGGAGCTACAACATCCGTATTCCCAAGTGATGAAAATACGAGAATCTATCTCAAGGAAGAGGGAAGAGAAGAGGATTATACTCCGCTGGCGGCCGATCCGGATGCCGTATATGACGAGGAACTGATTGTAGATCTCGATCAGCTTACACCGCTGGCAGCGATGCCGCACAGCCCGGACAATGTAGACAGCGTCAGCAGCATCGGAGAAATCAAGGTGGATCAGGTAGCCATCGGAAGCTGCACGAACTCTTCGTACATGGATTTGATGAAGGTCGCAGCTATTTTAAAGGGCAAGAAGGTTCATCCGGATGTCAGCCTGGTAATTTCACCGGGATCCAGCAAAATCATGTCCAAGATGGCGCAGAACGGCGCACTGGCCGATATCATCAATGCCGGCGCACGTGTTATTGAAAACGCATGCGGACCATGCATCGGCATGGGACAGTCACCGAAATCCGGAGCTGTTTCTCTGCGTACATTCAACAGAAACTTCAAGGGCAGAAGCGGAACACTTGATGCACAGGTATTCCTCGTAAGCCCTGAAACAGCAGCACTTTCCGCAATCAAAGGCGTGCTGACTGACGGTATGAAGAGCGGTGAAGAACTGCCTGAGATTCCGGAAACGGATTTCACACCGAACGACAACTTCGTTGTATATCCGCAGGGCTGCAATAAGGAGAACACAGAAGTGGCCATGGGACCGAACATCAAGCCGTTCCCGAGAAACACCGCGCTGCCGGAAACGGTAGAAGCCAAGGTTGTGCTTCACGCAGGCGATAACATCACGACGGATGATATCATGCCATCCGATTCCAGACTGCTGCCGTATCGTTCCAACATTCCGCATCTTTCAAACTACTGTTTCGAAAAGATTGACGCAGGCTTCTCCGCACGCTGTAAAGAAGCAGGCAAGTGTGCTATCGTCGGAGGCGAAAACTACGGACAGGGAAGCAGCCGTGAACATGCTGCACTGGCACCGTTATACCTGGGCGTAAAGTTCGTGCTGGCGAAATCCTTTGCACGTATTCACAGATCGAACCTGATCAACAGCGGAATTCTGCCGCTGGTATTCGAAAATCCGGCGGATTACGATACATTTGAGCTGGGCGACGAACTGGTAATCGAAAATGCACAGCAGCAGGTTATGCAGGATACAATCGAAGTCAAGAACCTGACTAAAAACCTGATATACAAGACGAAGCCGAACTTCTCGGATCTGGAACAGACCATGATTCTCAAGGGCGGCAAGATTAACGCTATTAAAGGAAATTAATTTTAACCTGCAAAGGACGGAAGCCGGGACTCCCTGAGCTTCCGTCCTGCATCATACCTATGGGAGGACGACTATGACATATACAGAACATTTTCAGCAAATCGTGGATGAGCAGCTGGCAAGAGTGGAAAAACTTAAAAGCTCCGGCCAGGTTCCGGATTTTGCAGCAAAAGACAAAATCGTCATCGGGACCATCGACGGTGACGGCATCGGTCCGGTAATCATGGATTCGGTCAGAGCAGTCCTGGAAAAACTGCTGGCTGACGATATAGCTTCCGGAAAGATTGAACTGAGAAAGATCGAAGGATTGACGATTGAAAACCGTATTGCCAAAATGGAAACCGTTCCGGCTGACGTGCTGGCGGCCATCAAGGAATGTGATTTACTGCTCAAAGGCCCTACGACGACTCCGGGCAAGGGCGACAATCTGCCGAACCTTGAGAGTGCTAACGTAACGCTGCGCAGAGAGCTGGATCTCTTTGCGAACGTGAGACCGGTTGTGATACCCGAGAAAAACATTGACTGGATTTTTTACAGAGAAAACACGGAGGGCGAATACGCGCTGGGAAGCCGCGGCGTAGAAATCAACGATGATATCTCCATCGATTTCAAGGTAACGACTACCATCGGAACGACGAGACTTGCGAAGGCCGCCTTTGAATATGCTAAAAACAACGGCAACAAGAATGTTTCCATCGTAACCAAGGCAAATATCATGAAGAAGACCGACGGCAAGTTCCTCAGCCTCTGCTACGACGTTGCCAAGGATTATCCGCAGATTAAGACCGATGACTGGTATGTGGACATCATGGCCGCAAATCTGGTAAACGACCAGATTAACAGCAATTTTAACGTATTCATTCTGCCGAATCTGTACGGTGACATTATCACGGATGAAGCGGCTCAGCTGCAGGGAGGCGTGGGCACGGCGGGAAGTGCCAACATCGGCGGCAGATACGCTATGTTCGAAGCAATTCATGGCTCTGCACCTCGTATGGTGGAAGATGGGATTGCAGAATACGCCAATCCGGCAAGCATCAATCGCGCGGCTGTTATGATGCTGCGTCACATCGGATTCACCGAGCAGGCAGCAGCTCTGGAAAAAGTGCTGGATGAAGCCCAGGAGGCACTGAATATGCCGGGTGACGGAACAGGCAATACGGCAAAAGACTTTACGGAATTCGTGCTGCAGAGGATCTGATTATGGTAACGTATAAATTCCCCGGCGACAAGGAGAAAAGCAGCGGCCCGATTTCAAGCTCCCTTCTTTCCAAGCTGCAGAAAGATATTCTGACGGGGAAGCTGAAAGCGGGACAGAAGCTGACTGAACAAGAGCTTTGCAGGGAATACAAAGTCAGCCGAACCCCGGTGAGAGAGGCACTTCGTCAGCTCGAAACCGACGGCCTTGTGGAAAATATCTTAAATCGAGGTGCGTTCGTGATCGGCATGAGCGAGCAGGACTATGAAGATATGTTCGAAATGCGAAAAATCTACGAAGTTCAGGCGGTAAAATGGGCTATAGAACGGATCACTGAAGAGGAGATGGACAGACTGGAGGAGACATTTGAATTCATGGAGTTTTATACTCTGAGGAAGGACATTGACAAGATGCTCACCATCAATACCGGATTCCATCAGGTCATCTATGAGGCTTCACATAACCGGATGCTCCGCAAACTGCTCTCGTCGTACCAGAATTTTTTGAAGTATAAGGGCAGCAAAGCGGTCTACGAAGAAGATTATCTTCAAACCGTTCTCGAGGAGCACCGCGATATCTTCAAAGCCTTCAAGGATAAAGACGTCAAAGCCGGCGCTCAGGCCATGGAGAATCATATTGACCGTGCTAAGGAGCGGCGCTGCGGGCTGTAAGATGGTTCGCCGACATTTCTGCAATGCGAGCGGTTCGCCGGCACGTTAGCGGCTCGGCGACACGTTTTTATGTTTTTTCGGACCGGATTTCTGCAAAAATCATAGTGATTGCAGGTCGGCATACTGCAAAGTGCTGCAATATTATAATAAAAATGAGCGGATAGCCTCGGAGACTCGAAAGAATGAGTCTCCGAGGCTCCTTTTTTTGCAGAATTCCTGTGAAGAAATGACTGCAATCATGAAAACTATGATTTTAAAGCGTGAAATCCTCTCAAAAAGTGGAATGAGGCGCGCCGCACCGGTTCGCAGGAGCGCGGCCAGCCGCTGCTATTTCATCGTCAGCAGGTTTTTACCGAGCTTTACGTACTGAGCCAGAAAGATTACGGCAACCAGATCCAGCAGGGCGTCGGAGGCATCTCCGCCGCCCTTGAGAATCATCAGCAGGGATAATATGAGGGAGATCATCGACAGGATCATCGTACCGCGGGCGACCTTCAGGTGAAGGTCGCCCTTTGCAGCGCCCTTAATCTGTCTCAAGCCCTGAATTCCGACATAAAATTTTAAAATCGCGAGGATTACGCCTAAAACTACAGTCACAAGGAACAGAGCCTTCAGTGCAGTCGCTGCAGCCGAACCGCCTCCGTGCAGCAGCGCAAGCATATTCTCGTTTGTAAAACCAAGCCACAGCAGAACCAGATCCAGAATCGCCAGCACTAAAAACAGAGAACTGTATGTATTGAATTTTTTAAAAGTTTCTTCTCGATTCATTTTAAATTCCTTTCGCTTAAAACATTTTCATAAGTCTCGTTATTATAGCAAAATGATAGATTACTGACAAGATATAAAAACACACGTTTGCACTATTGAACACGCGTTCGCAAAATGGTATAATGTTGGCACGAGGAGTAAAAAGACGTTTTACGGATGCATTTTAATCCCCGAAAGGAGGAATGAATATGCAGGATCTTATGCAGAAACTTCAGATTCTGGCAGACAGTGCAAAATATGATGTGTCCTGCTCCAGCAGCGGATCGCACAGGAGAAATACAGGAGGAATCGGTAATGTTCATATGGCGGGAATCTGTCATTCGTGGGGTGCTGACGGCAGATGCATTTCATTGCTGAAAGTTCTGTTTTCAAATAAATGCGTCTACAATTGTGAGTACTGCGTCAACAGGCGCAGCAATGATTTTCCGCGGGCATCGTTTGAGCCGGATGAACTTGCGAGGCTGACAATCGAGTTTTACAGGCGTAATTATATAGAAGGATTGTTTCTCAGTTCGGCGGTGGAAGTGTCCCCTGACCATACGGCGGAGCGGATTTTGGAATCTCTGCAGCTGCTGCGATATAAATATGGTTTTGGCGGATACATTCATGCAAAGATTATTCCGGGCGTATCTCGGGAACTGCTTCATGAAATCGGTCTGGTAGCGGATCGCCTCAGCGTCAATATCGAGATGCCTACGGCAAAGAGCCTGCAGGCATTTGCACCGCAGAAGAAGCCAAAGGAGATTTTCGCGCCTATGCGTCAGATTACCGATTCTCTCATCGAACGAAATTCTCTCAAAGGACCGGGCAATATGTTTCGTGGTATTGAGGTTAATGCACCGGAGCATTATCTGAAAGGTTTTTCACGGGAAGCTGAAGGAAAGGGAACGCCGGTATTGACGTCTTCTGTAAATGATTCGGTGGTGCCGGCTTCTTTTTCACGGATACTTTCTTACAGATCCCGCAGCCGCGGCGATGATTTTGCACCGGCAGGACAGACCACACAGATGATTATCGGAGCAGGAGACGAGACCGATCGGAGCATACTCAGCACCAGTGAAAATCTCTACCGCACGTTTAAAATGAAGCGTGTATATTACTCGGCGTATGTTCCGGTGGTGGATTCACCGATGCTTCCGGATCGCAGAACCGCTCCGCCGCTGGCCAGAGAACATCGCATATATCAGGCGGATTGGCTCCTGCGCTTCTATGGATTTTCTGCGAAAGAACTGTTTTCGGAAAAAGCGCAGAATCTGGATCCTGATCTGGATCCTAAAGTTACATGGGCGCTGCGGAATCTGGATCTGTTTCCGGTGGAAGTCAACCGGGCTTCGTATGATACCTTGATGAGAATTCCGGGAATCGGCGCTGTCTCTGCAGGAAGAATCGTGAGGCAGCGAAAAATTTCTGCGGTTAAATTCGATGATTTAAAAAAGATGGGCGTAGTACTGAAACGAGCCAAGTATTTCCTTACATGCAGCGGCAGATACTATGGAGAAAAACGGTTTGAACCGGAGGTCATACGCAGCGCCATCCTGCAGATGGAAAACGGTCTCCAGATGTCTTTTTTCGACAATCAGTGGAACCGGCTGGAAGAAGGCATCCGCAAGGAAAAACTATCCGCCGCGGGAATATTGTAAGGGGGCAAATCATGCAGGACTACTTATACGACGGAACATTTGAAGGCTTCCTTACATGCGTATACCATCATTACTATACGGAACCGGCTTCCGGGATATGCCTGAAAGACGAATACCAGTCCTCTATGTTGGGCGGCTTTCAGGTAGTTCACACGGACTTTGAGAAAGCCGACCGGGTCTATCAGGCAATCCGGCGCAAGATTTCCTATATGGATCTGCGGCGTATCTATAAATGCTTTCTTTCCGCAGTACCCGGCAAGGAAATGATCCTGCTGCATTATATCGTGCTGGGATTTCACACCGGATCGGACGTATCGAAACTTCACGGAAATCCGAATGTGTTTGCGGTACAGGGAATTGAAAAAAAGATTAATGTGGAAACGGAGCGGATGCTGCAGTTTGTACGATTTTCCGTTATGAAAGGAAATATTCTTTATGCACAGATTGAACCGGATCATGATGTGCTGGAACTGATCGGTGATCATTTCAGCGACCGTTTTCGAAACGATCCGTTTCTCATTCACGACGTGCGCCGCGGTAAAGCCATGGCAGGCTACCGAGGAAAATGGTATATTACGGTATTTGACCGGGAAGATATCCCTGAAGAATCCGAAGAGGAAAAAGAATATCAGGCACTTTGGCAGAAATATTTCGATCATATCGCTGTAAAAGAACGAAAAAATTCAAATTGCCAGCGCAATTTCATGCCGCTGCGCTACCGCAAACATCTGACGGAATGTCAGATTCGGCAGGATGTGTAATTTTTAAATTCTCTCTAAGATCAGCTGAGATGTATTGAATTTAAAGCCATAGGGATATATACTTAATTAATAAGTAATAACAGTGCGTGGATTTGATGCATTATATAATCATCAGTCAGGAGGTTTGAAATGAAGTACGAAATAAAGGGGGACTCTCTGCCGGTCGTAATCTGTCAGCTGGAAGCAGGTGAGCGGATGATTACTGAAGGGGGAGGAATGTCGTGGATGTCTCCGAATATGCAGATGGAAACAACCAGTAACGGCGGCGTTGGCAAAGCATTTGGACGCATGCTTGCAGGTGAAAAATTATTTCAGAATATTTATACGGCACAGGGCGGCCCGGGAATGATTGCGTTTGCATCCAGTTTTCCGGGATCCATCAAAGCATTTCAGATTACACCGGGCAATGATATGATTTGTCAGAAAAGCACATTTCTGGCAGGAGAGATAGGCGTGCAGCTTTCCGTTGCGGTAAATAAGAAAATCGGTTCAGGCTTTTTCGGCGGAGAAGGTTTTATTATGCAGAGACTCAGCGGTCAGGGTATTTTCTTTGCAGAATTTGATGGACACGTTATTGAGTATGAGCTGCAGCCGGGTCAGCAGCTCGTAATAGATACCGGTCATCTGGCGGCCATGACAGCAAGCTGCCATATGGAAATTCAGACCGTTCCCGGCGTAAAAAATAAATTTTTCGGCGGAGAAGGGTTCTTCAATACAGTAATTACGGGACCGGGCCATGTATGGCTGCAGACGATGCCGCTTCCTAATGTGGCAGGTGCATTAAGACCGTATTTTCCATCTTCAAATTAATTGATTGCATAGTTCCGGGCCGATGAGAGGAGGCACAGAATGGATAGTAGAGTAAGAGAAATTATTGATAAAAGTAAGAAGGTCGTATTTTTCGGAGGTGCAGGAGTTTCTACGGAGAGCAACATTCCGGATTTCCGTTCGGAAACGGGATTGTACAATGCTATGAATGAGTACGGATATCCTCCGGAAATCATGATTTCCAGACCGTTTTTTATGAAACACACGGAAACTTTCTATGATTATTATAAAAAAAATCTGATTTATCCGGATGCCAAGCCGAACAAGGCGCATATTGCCCTGGCGAAGCTGGAAGAAGAAGGTAAACTCATGGGTATTATTACCCAGAACATCGATGGGCTGCATCAGTTGGCGGGCAGTAAAAATGTCTGTGAACTTCACGGATCGGTTCTCCGAAATCGCTGCATGGAATGCGGACAGCGCCATGATGTAGCGTATATTATGGACGAAGCCAACTGTGTAAACGGCGTTCCGAAGTGCAAATATTGTCACAAGACCATCAAGCCGGATGTGGTTCTTTATGAGGAATCTCTTGAAGAGCATGTGCTTAAACAGGCGGTGCAGTGGATCAGCGAAGCCGATTGTTTGATAGTGGGCGGTACATCCCTGGTAGTATATCCGGCAGCAGGACTGATAGACTACTTCCATGGTCACGATCTAATCCTGATCAACAAATCCGAAACCGGCTACGACGACCGGGCAACCCTGGTCATCAACGACTCCATCGGCAAGGTGCTGGGAGACTAACCCTCGAACCACAATTCTCGGAATCGAAAACTAAGATTTCAGAAACCATTGCAATAAAAACAAAAGAGCAGCTGCGTCAACGGAACATTCCGTTAGTGCAGCTGCTCTTTTTTCTGTTTGAAATTTTCCGGCTGACAACCGCTCGCTATCCACCTCGAAGAGCCATTTCAGTTGCTTCGCCGCCTTATATCGTTTCGGATTGACTGAAATCAGTGA
>CAVCML010000021.1:0-11076 GCA_963603335.1 Bacteroidaceae bacterium
AAACTTTTGTAGTATATATGGGCAGTGTAAAGTTGAAGTGCAAGAGAACTTGATGACAGGTAAAATATTGCGCAGAAATCCAACTGGGGAAACAGTTCCTCGCTTGCTGCAAAGCGGGACGGTTGTGATTGTTTAAGCACTCAATCGGTGATATAATTTTTCATATAATTCAGCAGCACATAAAATCGGGGGAATATGAAAGAAGAATATCATGCTGAACACCGGTGCAATGCTGGCCGTTTTAACGACCATCACACTCAACGATTATTATACGGATCAGATACATGAAAACCGCCGGAAGCTGCACACTTATGCTGAATCCATGGAACGGATCGGTGACAATGTGTCCATCTGGGGACATACCATCACTACCACATTAAAGAAAAGCGGCCGCACGGATTTGGAACAAAATATTTTGCAGGGGGCGCAGGAGTTTCCGATTTATCTGTTTTTACAGGTTATCAGAAAGCAGCGCGGGGGCCCGACTAAATACCAGAAACGAATCATAGATATTGCATTCCGAAATCTGAACATGCTGCTGTTTTCCCGCAGTGAGTACGACCGGGCGCTTCATGCAGACAACCTCGCACTGCAAAGTATGAAAGAAATGGTTGACTTGTCACCTGACAGTATCGGAACTTTTTGGCATCAATTTCTGGAAGTTATGGACGGAGCGACAGCAGGAGAGAAAGTAATAGAGGATATCCTGGACGTATATGCGCAGCTGCTCTGTGATTTTTCTGTTTTAGGAGAAGGAAGCATCGAACCTGCGCAGCAGCTTTACGAACGCTTTGCAGGCGGTTTGCAAAGAGCTTTGCAGGAGTACGGAGAGTGCGTCGAACTTTTTGAAGATTCTCAGCTGCAAAGTGCACTCGAGGCGATGCGGGAAAATTGCCGGACAGTACGCTCACTGACAAGCAGTGAAGAGGATTTGCTGTTGGATTTTTTCGATTATTTTATTATTGCAATTTATGTGGGACTGCTGCAGAAACTTCCGCCGGAAGTATCAGAACGAACCGGAATGCTGCAGTTTCTCCTGGATCATACTCCGGTGGAATGTTCGGACGATGCTTCGCAGATTTATGCCAATATCAATGCAGACGCGAACGCATATCTGGCATACTATGGACTGGCAAACGACTGGGACGGTCCCAACTTCTGGGCAATTCATTTGATTGGAGCAACCAAATCCGGATGTGATTACCTGTCAGCAGAATTCATCAATCACGCAGGTGACTTCCTGCGCAGTACAGAACGCATCCTACGCCGCAGCTTCCCTGAATACAACTTCGAAGGCCTGGCTCAGGCATACCATACGGAAGTGATTAGGGCGATGATGAAAATGGTGGGATAACTGTGCAAAACGTTTCTAGGAGGTGTTGTCATGGACTTTTGGAGCAGAATGTTATCAAGTATTGCGGATACGGTTCTACCGAAAAATTTGGATGATGACACCCTCCTTTTGCAAATGGATGAAGCTTTGCAAGAAGAAAAAGGACTATGGTATTCACAGCAAAATTTTCTTAACCCTTCTTTAGGCAGAAGTTTTCAGGATAAATGGTACTCGGCATATTGCTCCGCAAAAAAGAAGACAGGCGGCATATTATTTTCTGTTGGTTTATCCGGGCGAAAGATTCGCAATTTGGCGCCGCAGTTTATTGAGACTTATGAACAGCTTCCATCCAAACTGCAGGCGTTTAATGAGTGGCTGGCAAATCAGAAAGCGGCAGATGCAGCAAAGTTGATTTTGCCCGTAGAAGGGAAAATGCTGGATAATCAGCAAATGCGATGCATTATAAAAGAAGTTCGCAATCACCTCGTGCTTGCGGGTGCCGGCACGGGGAAAACTACGACTATTGTTGGCTATGTCAAATATCTGTTGAAAAAGAAAATATGTATGCCGGATGATATTCTGGTTTTATCATTTACCAATGCATCTGCCGCAGAGATGAGTGAACGATTGAATAAAGAAATCGGAAAGCCGATTGCTGCGCAGACCTTTCATAAACTTGGACTGGATATTATTACAACGGTACAGGGGAAAAAGCCCAAAATCTATTCCACAGACATTCGGCAATTCGTTCGGAAACAATTGGATGCGTTGACACAGGACACCGTTTATCTGAGAAAATTGTGCATATATTTAACTTATAATGGGACAGAACAGAAAACAGAATTCGACTTTCAAACACAGAATGAGTACTTTTCTTATTTGAAATTCAATCCACCTGTAACTCTCAAAAAAGAAACGGTGAAAAGCTATGGTGAGTTGGATATTGCTAATTTTCTGACACAAAATGGAATCACATATGTATATGAGCAAGAATATCCGATTGATACAAGAAATTCTGAGTTTGGACAGTATCATCCGGATTTTTACCTGCCGGATTTTGATTTATATATAGAGTATTTCGGCATCAATAGGCAGGGGGATGTCCCATCCTATTTTACAGGAAAAAACGGGATGTCAGCAGCGCAAACTTATCAAGAGGGAATCAAGTTGAAGCGTGAACTGCACCGAAGAAACGGAACCTGCATGATTGAAGTCTATGCGTATGAAAAACTTGAAGAACAGCTTCTGCCTAAATTAGAAGATTGGCTGAAAAAGGCCGGCGTAGTTTTTACACCCATGTCTCCCGGAGATATGTGGGCTGATATCAGTGGTTCCGAGAACCAGAAGCTTGATCGGGTGGCAGAACTGTTCGGAACAGTTATTACCTTAGCCAAAAGCAATGACTGCTCACTGGATGAAGTTCGTAATAGAAACTGTTGTTTTCAAAAGCGATTAAGCATCAATGCCGTGATAGATTTAATCGAGCCTATCTATAGCAACTATCAGTCTATGCTTTGCTCCCGCAATGAGATTGATTTCAATGACATGATCAATTTGGCATCCAAATACGTTCAACATGGGCAGTTCACCCATTCATACAGCTATGTAATAGTTGATGAGTATCAGGACATCTCACAGGCTCGTTATCGTCTGCTTGATGCAATGCGTCAGCAAAGGGATTACCGTTTATTCTGCGTAGGGGATGATTGGCAAAGTATTTACCGTTTTAGCGGCAGCGATATTGGCTTTATACTCAATTTTGAAAAATACTGGGGTGCTGCAGAAATCAGTCGTATTGAAACAACATACCGATTTCCGCAGAGCTTGATTTCTGTTAGCAGCAGTTTCATCATGAAGAACCCTGAACAGAAACAAAAACAGCTGCGCAGTGCCATAGCAGACCATGGATTCTCTATGGAAAAAATTATGGGATATACAGACGTCTATGCCGTTGAGTTTCTTGCTTAAAGGCTGAGAGAACTACCAAAGGGAAGCTCGGTACTATTTCTCAGAAGATACCGATTTGATATAAAAATTCTGGATGGTCAGCATCAATTTCATGGTTGGGTAATTAAAATTGATATTGCAGTCTGGCTCTGCGGACTTTTATCAGCAAAGACAGAAATAAAACATTACAAATGAGTTGTTTGATGTTGTATACTTTACTTGTTAAAAAATTAAATTAAAGGGTGTGTAATATGTTAAAAAAATGCAATGCAATTTGTTCGTGGGTTATTATTATATGTTTGTTCGGGCATCTGTTTACCATGTCATACTCCATGCTGACAGGCTGGTATGATTATTTCGTCTGCAAAATGCTTGCATGGTCTACAGCAGCGGTAACGGCTCTTCATGTGTTGATTAGTCTCATCATTGTTTTCTTCTTTCATGATGATTCTCAGTTAATGAAGTATCCTCGCCGCAGCAAACGGATTATTCTGCAGCGTGCAAGCGGAATTGTGATTATCGGTCTGATTCATCTGCATGTGAAGGCGTTCGGCTTTATTGTAAACGGCACTGCACTTTCTGTTTTTGATAAGTGTTTTATACTTATTACAGAACTTCTTTTCTTTGCAGCTATTTTTGTTCATCTGGGAGCTTCTTTCAGCCGTTCTTTGATTACCATGGGATGGCTGGCATCGGATCGGGCTGAAAAGAAAGTGGATTTTGGAATGATGATTTTATGTGCGGTTCTTATGCTGATTACCGGCTTTGCACTGACAAGATATATTGTTCTGTGGACAGGATTCGGAGGTTGATGCCCTATGAAAATACTGGTTATAGGCAACGGAATTTCAGGACTGTCCGCGGCGATAGAGGCAGCTTCCAGAAATCAGCAGGTTATTCTGGCCTCATCATTTACATCAGAACGTGCCCAATCGGTTATGGCTGCAGGCGGAATCAATGCGGCAGTCGGCAGTGCCGGAGAAGAGGACTCCTGTCTTCTTCATGCTGAGGATACCTTTAAAGGCGGCTGCTTTCTGGAATCCCGGAAAGAAATTTTCCGTTTCTGTGAAATGGCTCCCGGGCATCTGAAGTGGCTTGATGACTTAGGTGTTATTTTTAATCGTAATCCGGATGGTTCTCTTCGAACTCGTGCCTTCGGAGGACAAAGCCGCAAAAGAACCGCATATGCGGGAGCTTCCACAGGCAAGCAAATTGTCACTGCTCTGACACACAAATGTCTGGAATATGAAATTGATGGAAAAATTGAGACCCGGCTTGGATTGTATTTTCATTCTGCTCTGATTTATGACGGCAGATGCTGCGGCGCCCTGTTTTTTTATCCGCACAGCGGTAAGATTATCCCTGTCTATGCGGATGCCGTGATATTTGCAACCGGCGGTCTGAATAAGCTTTTTGGAAAAACTACCGGTTCCGAGCTTTGCGATGGTTATGCAGCCGGCAGGCTTTTTACCCAGGGCGTTCGGCTTCGTAATCTGGAATTCATACAATACCATCCCACTACTATAGAAACGAATCATAAACGGATGCTGATTACGGAGGCGGCCCGGGGTGAAGGTGGTCGCTTGTATTATCAGGAGGGCGATAAGCGTATTTATTTTATGGAGGATAAGTACGGCGAGGAAGGAAATCTTATGCCTAGGGATATTGTCGCCAGAGAAATATATAATTGTCCTTCGCAGGTATATCTGGACATCACATTTCTGGGAAAAGAATTGATTCATGATCGCCTGGAGGAGGTGTATCTTTTGTGCCAAGATTATCTGAAGCTGGATGTCACCGTAAATTCAATTCCTGTTGCTCCATCCATACACTTTTTTATGGGAGGAATACAAGTCGACTCTTCTCATGAAACCAATATCCATGGCTTATATGCGGTAGGTGAGGCTGCTTCTAAATACCATGGTGCCAATCGCTTGGGAGGGAATTCTCTGATGGCTGCCATTCACTCGGGAAGAACTGCCGCTTACGCGATTTCAAAGAAGAAACCTGTTTTGAAGGATAATACTCCTGCGCTTTTTCAGGCTTTTATTCAAAGCGCACAGGACGATATTGATAAGATGCAGCATAGTCACAGCAAATATCCGGTTGTATATGTTCTGCAGGAGATTTCAAAGATCATGAATCATAACCTTGGAATTGTACGAGATGAGGACGGACTAAAAGATGGCCTGGAATCTGTTGATTTTTATTTAAAGGTATTAAGCTCTCTTAGCTTTGACCCGACGGTTTCTCTTTATGAGAATTATCGCATCTACTACATGGTTGTTCTGGCCAAGGCGATTCTTTCTTCTGCTCAGGAACGCAGGGAATCCAGAGGGGCTCATTATCGGGTTGATTATCCGGAGCAGCGGGAAGAATATCAGAAAAATTCCGTAGCGGAGTTCAAAGATAAGGAAATCCGGATTCATTTTGAAAAGGAATGGGAGGAGAATCAATTAATATGAAGCTGAAAATTAAAAGACAGGAATCTTCAGACGAACCTTCTTATTGGCAGACTTTTGATTTTGAAAGTGACAAAAGACTGACGGTTGCCGGGATTTTGGATCAGCTCAATTATAGGGATGATCCGGTAGATGAAAACGGAAATCCATGCAAGAGAATCCGCTGGGAGTGCAGTTGTATGCAAAAAATGTGCGGAGGATGTGCCATGGTAATAAACGGGATTCCGGCTCTGGCCTGCGGAGCCTTTGTTGATGTACCAAATACCGGGAAACTTACACTGGAACCACTCAGCAAATTTCCGGTAATCTGTGATCTGGTAGTGGACCGCTCTATCATCCACGAATATGAAAAAACAGCTATGATGTATTTGGGCACACGGGAAAAATCTCCGGAGAAGGAGTTCTCACATCAGTATTCCGCTGCCAAGTGTCTCAAATGCGGCCTTTGTCTGGAAATCTGCCCTAATTATGCGAAATCATCTGAGAGTTTTTTTGGTGCGTTTCTGGCAAATGAATCTTACTTGCTGCATTCCGCTTCTGCCAATCGCAAGGAAGAAATCAGGAAACAATACCGAAAATATTTTGCATCCGGCTGCTCAAAATCCCTCGCCTGCCGGGATATCTGTCCCATGCATATGCCGACATTGTCTGCTATTAGTTATATGAACAGGAAGTAGGTAAGTGCTCGTTTCGGCACTCATCGCAGATGGATGAGTGTGCAGCAAGAAGAGCTTCAGGGAAAGTTAATTGATGGTAATATATGATTATGCTATAATTATATCGCCAAAAGACAGGCGAAACAGTTAAAAACCACTATATAATGCGAGGATGGAAAAATGCCCGATCAGAATAACACCACCGCTGCAGGCAGCACAGATGCATCGGTCGGTAAACTTGCAGAAAACACAGCATCAGGAACAGCAAACCAAGCAAAACCCAAAGGAAGCGTCATTTCACATACGAAAAAAACGCCCGAGAATATGAACGACTATATCAGAGTCACAAATCCGGGTGTATGGATTCTGATCGTGGCGATGCTGAGCATAATAATAGGAGCTCTCTGCTGGGGAGTATTCGGTCACGTGGATCGTACGCTGGACGCCACAGTATATGTGAAAAACGGACAGACGGTATGTTATGTCAGCGAAAACTACGCATCTGAGATTGAGGAGGGCATGACAGTACGTTATTCCAATACAGAGGGGACTATCAGAAAAATCAATCCTGCAGACGACAGCACGAATACATGCGCGATAAAAGCAAAACAAACCTTGGCCGACGGTTATTACAATGGAACGATAGTTCTTGAAAAAATATCACCTGTTTCGTTTCTGCTGGATTAAGGAGCTAGTATGTCTGTCAAATCTGAGAACATAAAATCACCCGTTGAAAAAGGTGTCGTACGCGTACCGGTCATAATGCAGCTCGAGGAGCTGGAATGCGGAGCTGCGAGCCTTTGCATGATACTGGCATATTATAATAAATGGATGCCGATAGAAGAAGTCCGCAGCATGTGCGGCGTCTCGCGTGACGGCGTCAGCGCCCGTAATATACTGCGGGCGGCGAGATACTACGGTCTCGATGTCGCAGGATATCGCTGCGGCATTTCGACGCTTTTTGACGATGTTACATATCCATGCATTGCATTCGTGAACAACTCGCATTTTGTCGTGATTTGCGGCACGAAAAAAGGAAAAATCCATGTGAACGATTCTGCAAAGGGCAGCTGCAGATATGACGAGGAAGAGTTTGCGCAGATTTTCAGCGGCGTCATCATGCAGTTTGAGCCGACAGATAAATTCGAGCCGGAGGGCAAGCCGAAAAGCATGCTTTCATTTGCGAAAAAAAGGCTGAAAGGAACCGGTACAGCAATTGCATTTACAGGGTTTACAGCAGTTATTGCTTCACTTGTCAGTCTGATGAATCCGGCGTTTTCGCGAGTGTTTGTAGATTATCTGCTGCCCGGAGAAAACCCGCGGTGGGTGATTCCGTTTCTGTTTCTGCTGGCGGCGTTCAGCCTGGTGCAGGTAATCATGACAGCGCTCCAGTCCATATACGCTCTTCGAATCAACGGCAAAATGGCGGTAGTCGGCAATTCTACTTTTATGTGGAAAATCCTGAAAATGCCTATAGAATTTTTCAGCCAGAGGAGAGCGGGAGACATTCAGCAGAGACAGGCATCAAATGCCACGATAGCAGCATCGCTGATACAGACATTTGCGCCTTTGATGCTGAACTGCGGCATGATGATATTCTACCTGGCGGTTATGCTCAGATACAGCTGGGTGCTGACCCTTGTGGGTATCATTTCTATGACCGTCAGTGCGCTGGTTTCGCGGTATATTTCGGCAAAGCGCGTCAATATCACACGCGTTTCAATGAAGGAGCTTGCCAATCTCGCCTCCACGACGGTAATCGGCATCGATATGATCGAAAGCCTTAAGGCGACGGGAGCCGAGAAGGGCTTTTTTACACGATGGGCAGGGATTCAGGCTAATGCAAATGCGCAGCAGATTCGTTTCTCGAAGACGGATATATATATGAGCATGATTCCGCAGTTTGTAACCACAGTCACTAATTATATCATTTTACTTCAAGGTGTGTGGTTTATCATGGCAGGAGACTTTACAGTCGGCAAAGTTATGGCATTTCAGGGATTTCTGGGTTCGTTCATGACTCCGGCGCTCACGCTTATTTCCGCAGGACAGACGCTGCAGGAGATGCGGACCAGCATGGAGCGTGTCGATGACGTTATGGAATATCCGGATGAAGACATTTTCGCACATGACGAGGGGGCGTGCAGTGAGGATAAAATATATGAAAAACTCAGCGGCAGAGTAGAGATAAAGGATATCGTGTTCGGATACAATACGCTGGCGGATCCGCTTATCAGGAATTTCAGCATGACTCTTGAACCGGGAAAATCGGTTGCGATTGTAGGCGACTCCGGCTGCGGCAAATCCACAATTTCAAAACTGGTTTCGGGGCTGTATCAGCCGTGGAGCGGGGAAATTCTTTTTGATGGAAAGCCGCTTTGTCAGCTCAGCAAGAGTGTGTTTCGGGAATCGCTTTCTGTTGTGGATCAGGACATTGTGCTTTTTGAGGATACTATCGCAGAAAACATCAGATTGTGGGATGAAAGCATAGATGATGTTGAGATTATTCGTGCTGCAAAGGATGCGCAGTTTCACAATGATATAATGGAGCGTCCTCATGGGTACAACTGGAAGCTGAACGAAGACGGACGTGACCTTTCCGGCGGTCAGCGTCAGAAACTTGAAATTGCTCGAGTACTTGCCACGCGTCCATCGATTATTATCATGGATGAGGCTACCAGTGCGCTGGATGCAAAGACGGAATATGAGGTGGTGAAAGCCGTGAGGGCACGGAATATTTCATGTATAATGATTGCGCATCGCCTTTCCACGATACGTTCCTGCGATGAAATCATCGTAATGGAAAAAGGCGAAATTAAGGATCGCGGAACGCATGACGAACTGATGAAAACGAGTGAGATCTATAAGAAGCTTGTCAGCATAGAATAGTGCCGGCGGTCATGATCGAACCGTGTACCTGCTGGAACGGGATATGCGCTGAAAAAAGAAAGTGTTAACAGATATGAATGACTTTAATGCAAAACTTCATGCAAAGCAGTTCGCAGACGATAAACAGTTTGCGGATGCGATAGATGCGCTGCGCGATGCGGTTATCGGGATGCACCTGAAAAATGCGCTGAGCAGAATAGAAATAGAGAATTCTGCCGTGAACGAAATACTGAAGTTTTATCACTGCAAATACAAAGACGAACAGGTGCCGCCTGAGTTAGATACGCTGGAAAAGCAGCTGGAGTATCGTATGCGGCCGTTCGGCATTATGTACAGAACGGTTAATCTGGACGCGGGATGGTATCGGCACGCGGCAGGAATAATGATCGGCACAATGAAGGAAGACGGATCGGCGGTGGTGCTGCGTCCGGGAAAAACCGGCGGATATGTTATGATTGATCCGCGGTCACAGAAAAAAATTCGGCTGAACCGAAAGTCGGAACAGTTGATAGATGTCGAGGCGCTGTGCTTTTATCCGCCGCTGCCGGCCAAAAGCCTGACAATCCGTGACCTGCTGAAATTCATGCTGGCACGGCTCAGTGCAGCGGATATAGCTTTTTACGTGGGAATAGCCGGCCTGATTTCACTTATCGGACTGCTTTCGCCGATATTCACAAAGCTGCTGTTCGGAACGGTGCTGGAATCCCGGAGTCTGCGGGAGCTGGCCGCGCTCGGATGCTTTATGATATGCTACTCAATCAGTTCAATATGTCTGTCAACATTTCAGGCTCTCGTAAAGACGCGCATATCGACGAAACAGGACGTAATGGTTCAGGCATCCGTCATAAGCAGAGTAATAAATCTGCCGTCATCATTCTTCACAAAATATGGTGCCGGCGAGCTTTATTATAAAATACAAAGTGTGCAGGCCATATGTTCGACTATGTTCAATACAATAGGTACGACAGGTCTCACATCACTCTTTTCGATTATATATATAGGGCAGATTTTCAGATTCGCACCTGCGCTGGTTCTGCCGTCTGTTTTGACGATACTGCTGTCGTTCCTGCTTTCTGTACTGACGTCATTCTTTCAGTCAAGACATCTGGAAAAGCAGATGGATGCATCGTCAAAGACGAGTGGCATGACCTATGCGGTTGTAAAGGGCATTCAGAAGGTGAAGCTGGCGGGAGCCGAAAAGCGGATGTTTGCAAAATGGGGAAAGATGTACTCAAAGCAAGCGAGTATGGAATATAATCCGCCGACATTCCTGAAGCTGAGCGGTGTGCTGAATATGGCGATAACGCTGGCCGGAACACTGGTGCTCTACGGGGTTGCAATCAAAAGCGGCGTTACCGTGGACAATTACTATGCATTTTCGTCCTCGTACGGTGTGGTATCATCTGCATTCACTGCGCTCGCCGGTGCGGCGACAGTAACAGCGACTATCGGGCCGATGTTGAAAATGGCGGAGCCGATTCTCAAGGAAGTTCCGGAAAACGGCGAGGGCAAAAGTATCGTGACTGAGCTTACCGGCAGTATCGAGATTCATAATCTGAGTTTTCGTTATGAGGAAGGCATGCCGCTGGTTGTGGACAATCTGAATCTGTCGGTTGCACCGGGTGAATATCTGGCGATTACGGGTTCCACCGGATGCGGCAAAAGCACATTAATCCGGCTGCTGTTGGGATTTGAGACGCCGCAGCAGGGGACGATTTTTTATGACAGGAACAATCTTAAGGATACGGATGTTTCGTCTCTGAGGAAGCATATAGGAACCGTGCAGCAG
>CAVCML010000022.1:0-14068 GCA_963603335.1 Bacteroidaceae bacterium
GGAAACCAGAATACGACTCGTTGCCGTAGGTGCACCGGCCTTTGCAGAATAAAGATTAAAAGACAAGAAAACAGAAAGAAGCCTGTACGTTGAAGCGCTGCAGGCTTTTAAAATGCTTGAATCGCCATTAAATTCAGACAAATACGATAAATGTGAATAAAAAGTATCATTTGATTCACATTGATACTTTTTTAACCTGAAATATACCGAATCTGTGTTATTTACGCAAGCGCGCCCCAAGAGGATAATATAGACAAGATCTAAAACACGCAGCTGCAAAATAAAAGAGGAGGAAAGTATGAAACGAAGAATTTTACATGAGAGACTGGCTAGCATTGTCGCAACGATGCGCCACGGAGAACTCCTGTATGTCTCGGACTCGGGCTGCGGAACTCACAAGAATGCGTTATATGAACTGGATCCTGCAGTGGAATATATCGATCTTGAAGCGGTAACGGGTTCCCCGAGCGTAGAGGACATTGTAAGAACGCTGGAAGAAGCAGGCGATTTTGAAGCTGCCATCGTTCCGGAAGACATGGAAGATGACAGCCCGCAATACTATAAGATGTTAATTGAATTATTCGGTTCGGAGCATGTTCATAAAATCAATTCGGCTCCGGATATGTACGAAATCAGAAATCACTGCAAGGCATTTGTTCAGACAGGGGATATCGGTGTGAATGCCAATGTAATTCTGGTTGCAGGCTATCCGGGCGGAGCTCTGGATCTGGATTTGGTAACGGGAAAGAAGAAGTATACGACAATTCCAAAGAGCGAACGCTGACAGGAAAGGAAATTAAGATATGGAAAATGAAAAAGACAACAAACGATATGTCCCTATGAGAGGGCGAATAGGATATGCCCTCGGAGGAGCGGCGCAGACGACTACCGTAATGGTAATCGCGGTAATGCTGACATTCTATTATACCGATGTTTTAGGCATCAATATTGCTAAAGTTGCGATGGTTATGATGGTCAGCCGTTTCCTGGACGGCGGCAGCGACATCGTGGCCGGAATCATCGTTGACCGCACGAAATCAAAATACGGTAAGGCGCGTCCGTGGATACTGAGGATGCTGATACCGCACTTTATCGGACTCATTGCGATGTTTACGGTGCCGCATACGACAGAAAATTTACAGCTGGTTTACATCTTTATCGCATACAACTTTGCGAATACAATCGTAAACACGATGGCGGGACTTTCGCTTACATCACTTAATTCTTTAATGACGCGTAATGAAAAAGAACGGAGTCTTCTCAATGGATACCGTGAAGTCGGAGCACCGATTATGGAGCTTCTGATAAATTCATTCGCAATCCCGCTTGCAACTGCATTCGGCGGAGATCAGAAGGCATACATCACTGTAATGCTGATTATATCTACAGTAGCTACATTATGCTATCTGTGCTGCTTCCTGTGGACAAAGGAAATCCCGAGTGAGGACAGAGGCGCGTTCAAAGAAAAATTACCGCTGAAGGAATCGTTCTTATCCGTTGTTAAGAATAAATACTGGGTTATGATGGTTGTAACATGGATCCTGATTATCTTCTACTGGACGATTACACCGGGAATAATTCCTTACTACACTAAATACATCATGGGAGATGTTAATCTGCTGAGCTATATCAACATGGCGGATAAGCTGGCATTCATCGGCACTTCCGTTGTTGCACTGATTTTCCTGCTGCCGCGCGTTACGAAACGAACGGTTATGATTATGGGTGCAATCATAATGATCCTGGGACAGTCGGTTGTCTTCATCGATATGCACAGCATGGTGATTGCTGTTGTTGCAGCGGTATTCCGCGGTATCGGCGGTTCATTGTCAATCGTAGTTCTGTTCGCTATGATTGCAGACTGCGTAGAATACAGCCACTGGAAATTCCACATTCGTGCAGAGGGCGTTATATTCTGTGCGGCTACCGTTGGACAGAAGTTCGGACAGGGCGTATCCAGCGCAATAATGGGATGGCTGCTTGACGGTGCCGGATATGACGGCACACTGGCGGTACAGTCGGCTTCCGCAAACAATATGATCATTGCATTATATGCACTGGTACCGATTATAAGCTATGCAATCATTCTGGTTATCATGAAGTTCCACCACCTCGAGAAGGAACTGCCTGATATCATGAAGGAACTCGAAAGACGTAAGGCTGCAGGAGAAGAATAAAAACAACCTGCATATGAGCACTTAAGCTGAATTCAAGCTGAAAGGAGAAAATAAAATGAGCAGAGAAAATAAAGGCAAAGTTATGACAATCAACGGTCCTGTAGAACCAAGTGAACTGGGATATACGCTTCCTCATGAACACTTATACTTCAATACATCCGGATACAAACCTGAAATGACTCCGGAACAGGAAGAGCTTTATTTGAGCCATATAACATTGCAGAACCTGAACTATGTAAGAAAGAATCCGTACAGAGTACTGGAAAACTGCATCATGTTCGATAAGGATATGCTGCAGAGAGCCGTACAGGAATTTAAAGATAAAGGCGGCGGCACAATTACAGACGTAACTCCTCACGGATGCTCTCTGGACAGCCCGCTTCCGGATTTCCTGCCTGAAATCAAGGAAGTTGCCGATACTGTAGGTGTAAAGGTTGTTCTGGGTATGGGACATTACATTCATGCGTTCGACATTCCGGAAGAAAGTAAGGAAGCTGCGAGCAAAGAAGGCAAGAACTATGACATCCTCGTATCCCCGACTTCAAAAGCTATCGAAGGCTTCACACCTGAACAGCTGGCAGACATCTATGTAAAGGACATCAACGAAGGATACGGAGACACAGGAATTCGTCCGGGCGTAATCGGAGAACTGGGAACGGGATTTGTTGTAACCGATCTGGAACAGAGAACACTTCGCGCAGGAGCACTGGCTCAGCAGGAAACAGGTCTGGCTATCACACTGCATCTGCAGCCGTCCAAGATGAACGGCCATCAGGATCTGGACATCCTGGAAGAAGCAGGCGCTAACCTGGAAAAGGTTGTACTTGGACACAGAGACGGAGTTTTAGCAATCCCGGGCATGTCATTCGATCAGGTAATGGACAACTATTACAGCCTGCTGGAACGCGGATGCTACATTCAGTTCGACCTGTGCGGAAATCAGGAATATTTCAGAGCTGATCTGGGCAACTGGTGGCTGCCTGCCGACAGAGAACGTGCACAGGCAATCAAGCTGATATGCGATCATGGATTTGGAGATAAGATTCTTCTTTCTCAGGATGAAGGTCACCGCTACTACATGACTGAGTACGGCGGCTGGGGTCTGGCACACGTACTGACCGGATTCAGAGAAACCATGCTCGAATACGGCGTAACTGAAGCACAGTGTGATCAGATTACTCGCGACAATCCGCAGAAAATGCTGACAATATTCTAATTACGAAAATAAAGCAGCCGCCGATGCATAGTCGGCAGCTGCTAAGTTCAATTCTATTTATGTAGCACCGAAAAAGGTTATTTAAAAATTTTTCGGTGCTATATTTCTGTAAAGATTTTGTTCAAATCGCTCCTTTTGTTGATGTCTAATTTCTTGTAGATGTTGGACATGTGCTTCCGGAGCGTATTGTTGGAAATAAAAAGATTTTCGCAGATATCCGCCGGTTCGTCACCGTTCAGGAGCAGAATCAGTATTTCCGATTCGCGCATTGTAAGCCGGTAGTGCGAAACGATGCGGTGGATGTCTTTTGCGGGCTGTTCTGTATTTTTTGCCTCAGCGTGGATAGATTTATACAGATATGCAGCCAGATGTTTTTTAAAAAGCGAAAGAGCGTGCTTGTCCCGCGTGGTGAAATTTTCCGCAGAGCGGGAACGGAACAAAGAAACGGTGCCTACATGCTCTCCGTTCCATGAAAGTGAAAAGATTATTGCATGTTTGATGCCGTTCGGCAGAAAATATTTTTGAAAATAGACGCTTTCGTTCTGCTCCTGTTCGGTTAAAAGCTCCGACAGCAGAAACACTTCGTTTTGACCGGAGGCGTAAATCCAGTTTGTGAAATCGTACTTTTCAAGATTTCCGAAGTAATCGGCCAGATAGTCTTCCGGAAATCCCACATCGATGGAATCGGCAAGATAGTGGTCGTCTTCATTGCTGGAGAGAAAAAAATTCGCTTTTTCATACGGAATTAAAAAGCGGATGCTTTTTAAAAATCCGCTGCGCATTTCTCTTTCGTTTGAGGCTTGATAAATTTCAAAAATAATGTTGTTGATCAATTGCCAATCGTTTTCCGTTAGCTGCATAGAAACCTCCTTACTCTGAATATAGTGCGTAAATTGTGAGAATGGATTTTACTTTGAATTAGTATGTAAGAATAAACTTGTAATAGAATCAATATAATAGAATGTTAAGATATTGTCAATAATAAGAGGTAAAATAAGGGAGTATGTTTATAGATAATGTAAAAAAATTCAGACAACAAAACAGAACGCGGCATGAATTGCTTTCGCGATCTGTTTTGCGTTATGAGTTTAATTAGCGATAAGCTGAATCTTAGGGTTCAAACAATCGATGGCAATCTGAATCGCTCCCTGCAGATACACTTCACTGTAATCCTCCAGCAGCCGGAATTCAGGAACGGGTCCGTTCGAGAACATTTTTTTGCATTCACTGCAGATTTTACTGTAAATCTCGTTTGTAAAGCTCTTTCCCATGAATACAATTACGGATGGGTTAAATGTGGAGATGATGGCGGAAACCGAAAACAGAGTTTCGTTTACCAGCGCTGCATCTGCGGATGCGTCCGGAAGCAGATAATTGGCGAAGCCTTTATAAACGTAGCTGATTTCGCCTTCCATACCGAAACCGCCTTTATATATATGTCCGTTGACAATAAATCCCGCTCCGACCGGGTGATCGATCGGTGTAAGCAGCGTGGCGAGGGCATGACTTTTATATTCGGGGTGTTCTTTATAATAGCCGTAGGCACTGACTGCCGGGCTGCGATCGATTGCGGCCTTGATTCCGAATTTTTCCTCCAGAATTTGAACGAGGTTTATGCCGTTTAATTCTTCGATGTCATTGATTTCTATTGTGCCGTTTTTGTCGGTGTATCCCGGTATGCCGATTCCGATGGATTTGATGTTCGGGTGAGCCTGAATCAAGGAACCTACAAGCGAGGTGATGACTTCGGAATCGATTCGGTCGTAAAGCTTTACCCGGCCCTCCAGAATTTCGCCGTACAGGTTGGTGACGGCGTACTGCAGCGTTTTTAATGTGGTGTCCGATTGGATTGTCATGGCAATCACCAGAGAAAAATTCTTGTTGTAAACGTATTGCCTGGCAGGCCTGCCGCCGTTGCAGTTTTCCAGTTCACCCTCCAAAATCTCTTTGGAAGCAACTAAATCCTTTAGGATATTACCGCATGTTGCAATACTCAATCCGGTGGCTTTGGCAATTTCGGTACGAGTTGCCACCTCTGCGTTCTTCAGCATATCGAGAATCAGATTTGAATTTGACTCTTTTACCCGCAGGGTGTTGTTGGTTAAAATTGGATTACTCATTAATCTGCCGATCCTCTCTGTTAATGATTTTTATCACTACAATTTTAAAAGACAATATAAAAGGCACCTTTCTTCCGGGTGCCGATCCTACTCAAATGTCCAGCAATGCATATAGGAAAGCATGCTGTTATGAAGAAGGGGCGAAGTCTCACCTCAGAAGACTGTCGTGCGGAGGCTGTGCAAGTTTCCCGACTTAATCTTCTGTGCAAGACTGACTGCAGACCTACTAGGACGCCTTCCCCGGAATTTCTCCCCAGTGGCTGTGATGAACACATATCCGTTCGTAGATAACACGGTTGCTGAGATACAGTGCCGGACTTTCACCGGCTTCCAAGATGCCGAGCCTCAATGGGTATTTTTCTTTCACGTATTAATATTACTATTATCTTTAATATTTGTCAAACTAAAAATTTTGAGAAAATTCAAGCGTGGGATATTGACATTATTGCTCGAAGGTGCTATATTTTTAATAAGTTAGTAAAAGTCATATCAAAACAATGATAATAAACGAATCAAAAAGAACGCACGATGCGGATTATCCGCAGATCGGAAAGGAGAAAACATGTTTTACGATGTAGTAGTCCTGGGCGCAGGTCCGGGAGGATATGTAAGTGCAATCCGGGCAGCTCAGCTGGGTGCCAAAACAGCAATCATTGAGAAAGAGCACGTTGGAGGTACATGCCTGAACGTAGGATGCATCCCGACGAAGGCTCTGATGAAGAATGTTGAGATTCTTCATTATATAGATGCAGGAAAGAAAAGAGGCATCAAAATCAAAGGCGAACTCGAACTGGATTATGCTAAGGCTGTTAAGACTAAGGACAAGGCAGTAAAGCAGCTGGTAAACGGAGTAACAGGTCTGATCGCTTCCAATGAAATCACACTGTACCGCGGAATGGGAACAGTAAAGGCAGATAAGAAAATCGAAATTGCTGCAGCAGACGGCAGCGTTGAAACCATTGAATACGGCAAGCTGATTCTGGCAACGGGTTCTTCTCCGAAGATGCCGCCGATTCCGGGAGCTGACCTTGAAGGCGTTATGACGAGTGAAGGATTCCTTTCCATCACAGAAGTTCCGGAAAAACTGGTGGTAATCGGTGCCGGCGTAATCGGATGCGAACTCGCAACTGTATTCCGGGCATACGGAAGCCAGATCACCATGGTGGAAATGATGGATAAGCCTGTTGCTATTCTGGACAGCGACGTATCCAACTATATGGAAGGCATACTGGAACAGGAAGGCATCGACCTTAAACTTGGCAAGCAGGTAAAGAGCATTGCTAAGAACGAGGCAGGAAGCCTGGACGTAACGATCGCGGACAAGGATGGCAATGAAGAAGTCGTAAGCGGCGACAAAGTTCTGATTTCCATCGGAAGAGGCCCGAACGTAGCAGGACTTGATGAACTGGGACTGGAAACACAGAGAGGCTATGTAGTTGTAAATGACAAGCTGGAAACCAGCGTTAAAGATGTATATGCTATCGGCGATGTAACAGGCAAGAAGCTCCTGGCACACGTAGCATCCGAAATGGGTATCGTAGCAGCAGAAAATGCTATGGGCGCAAGCAAGGATATGGATCTTTCAATCGTTCCGAGCTGCCTCTACACAGTTCCTGAAGTTGGCTGCGTAGGTATGTCCGAGAAGGAAGCAAAGGATGCAGGATATGATGTGGTTTGCGGCAAGTTCCCGTTGGTTGCCTGCGGTAAAGCGGTTGCTACGGGAGATACGGACGGTATGTTCAAGATCGTTGCAGACAAAAAGACCAGAAAAGTTCTCGGTGCACATCTCGTAGGAAAGAGTGCAACTGAGCTGGTAGCTGAAATGGCAGCATATATGAAGATGAATGCGACAATCGACGATGTAGTGGATACAATCCACGCACATCCGACAATTTCGGAAGCTGTTGCAGAAGCAGCACGTGATATCGACAACTGCACGATTCATATGCCGAAAAAATAAATCTTAAATTACAGGAGGCAGAAGATGTCGTATGTAATAGGTATTGATACCGGAGGAACATATACGGATGCCGTTCTTTTAGACACAGAAAAGAAAGGTGTTGCGGCTATCGTGAAAAAGGCCAAGGCCTTTACGACGCATGAAAAGCTGGAAGAGGGCATTGAACATAGCATAGGAAAACTCGGCTTGACAGCCGCCGATACAACCCTGATTGAGAAGGTTGTTCTTTCTACGACATTGGCAACCAACGCGATTGTCGAGAAAAAACTCCATGAGGTTGGCTTGATTATCGTAGGAGATATGCCGAGAGGCGAAATTGCAGCCAAGCATATCGAAACCGTTCAGGGGCGAATCAATATTAAAGGGCGTGCGTTGGTCAACGTCAGCAGAAGTGTGACGGAAGCGGCTTTGCAGAGACTGCTGCCACACGTGGAGGCAATTGCGATTTCCGGAGCGGCCAGCGTCAGAAACCCGGCGCAGGAGCAGGAAGTCAAGCAGATTGTGCAGGAAAACTGTGACCTGCCTGTTATGTGCGGTCATGAATTTGTCAGCGAGCTGGGATTTCTGGAACGAACCAATACCGTGGCAATCAACGCGGGCCTGCTGCCTATTATCAACCGCTTCCTGGAAGCTATAAAAAATGTTTTAGAGAAGATGAAAATAGATGCTCCCATTTTTGTGGTAAAAGGGGATGGGAGCATCGCTACCGAAGAACTGATCCGTAAGAAGCCGATTGAGACAGCTTTGTCGGGACCGGCAGCCAGCATGATCGGAACCATCAATCTGACGGGAATCGAGAATGCAATCGTTTCCGATATGGGAGGAACGACGACGGATACAGGAATCGTCAGAGGAAAGCGAGTTGAGCTTTCTTCGGAAGGAGCGGAAGTCGGAGACTGGCGCATCAAGGTCAAGTCGGCTAAGCTTTACACCTTCGGACTTGGGGGAGACAGCGAGATTTCAATTGACAGCGGAAATCTGAAGGTGGGACCCAGACGCGTTATGCCGGCATGCCGAGGCGGCGCGGGCAATCTGACTCCTACCGACCTGGTGCACTATACGGGCGAATTCATATCGTGGAATCCGGCGCTGGCGAAAGAAGCCGTTTGCGCATATGCGGACAAAATGTCCGAGACGCCGAATGACTTCGTAAACGCAGCGGAAGATGCCGTGATCGACAAGATATATGAGGAGAATATTTCTCTGTATCGTGAATTGAGATTCCCGGTATGTGCCATAGGTGCTCCGGCAGACACATGGTATAAAAAAACAAACGAAAAGTATGATTTCAATCTGATTATTCCGCCGAATTATGAAGTGGCAAATGCAGTCGGAGCAGCCACGGCGGGGATTCAGGAAACGGTGTGGGCCATCATAAGACCCGGAGAAGAGGGGCACGGTTTCCTGATTCATGCGGACAAAGAGCGATTCTCACTGATGGATCGCGGCGAAGCGCTCAAAAAAGCTTACCGGGTTTCGCTTGAGTATGCGAAACGCAGAATTCAGGATCAGAACCTGGAAGTGGATCAGATTGAAACAGAATGCGTGGATGTATATATGGACGAGGGTCGTCTGATATATAAGAAAATCGATCTTGCGGAGATCGAAGAAGAGATTTTAGAGGGTGAGGACCATTCCGGACAGTTCGTTGAGACCCGGATTAAGGTCTCGGCCAATGGAAAGAACTTCATTTAAAATCGAATTGTTAAAAAGAAGGAGGAAATGTAATGGCAATTCCAAAAGAGAGAGCATTGGAAGCATACAAAACAATGCAGAGAATCAGAAACTTTGAAAAACAGGCATCCAGAAGTTTCGCGGAAGGCGTCGTACAGGGCTTTATTCATCTGTATATAGGTGAGGAAGCTATTGCTACCGGAGTGTGCATGAACCTGGAAAAGACAGACTATATCACAAGTACACACAGAGGTCACGGACATATTATTGCAAAGGGTGCTGATCTGAACAAGATGATGGCAGAACTTTGCGGCAGAGAAACAGGCTACTGCCACGGCAAGGGCGGTTCAATGCACATCACTGATACAGAAATCGGTGTTCTCGGTGCAAACGGCATCGTAGGCGGCGGATTTACTCTGGCATGCGGCGCAGGAATCACAGCACAGATGAAGAAAAACGGTGCGGTATGCGTATGCTTCTTCGGAGACGGTTCCACAGGAACAGGCTCATTCCACGAAGCAATGAACCTGGCAAGCGTATGGAAGCTGCCGGTAGTATTCGTTTGTGAAAACAATGGATACGGAATCAGTACTGCATGCAGAAGAGATTCCTCTTACACTAACCCGAGCATGAACTGCAAGACGGTTGCTGACAGAGCACTGGCTTACGGCATGAAGGCTATGATCGCAGACGGAAACAATGTTAACGAAGTTTATGATCGTGCTAAGGAAGCTATCGCATATGCAAGAGAAGGCAATGGTCCGGTATTCCTGGAATGCAACACATACAGATGGGATACTCACTTCGTAGGAGATACAGACAACTACAGACTGCCGGATGAGCTGGCAATCTGGAAGGAAAAATGCCCGATCAAACTGCATGAAACTTATCTGAAGTTCATGAAGCTGGCAGACGAAGATCAGCTGAAGGCAATTGCTAAGGAAGCAAAGAACGAAGTAAAGGCTGCTCTGAAATTTGCAGAAGAGAGTCCGTTCCCGGCTCCGGAGACAGCAGTACAGGACGTTTACACTGATATCGTAGAGGAGGGAAGATAAGATGAAAGAAGTTTTTTTCTCAGAAGCTATCGCATCTGCAATCAGAAATGAAATGCAGAGAGATGAAAATGTATATATCCTTGGCGAAGACGTAGGTATTTATGGCGGAAGCTTTGGTGCTACCGCAGGACTTTATGACGAATTCGGTCCGGAACGTGTTAAGGACACTCCGATTTCCGAAATGGCTATCATGGGATCCAGCGCAGGCGCAGCAGTAACAGGAATGAGACCTATTCCGGAAATCATGTATGATGACTTCCTCGGATGCTGCATGGATCAGCTGATGAACCAGGCTGCTAAGTTCCGTTACATGTACGGCGGCAGAGTTAAAGTGCCTATGACAGTAAGATGCGCATGCGGCGGTTACGTTACAGGCGCGGCACAGCACTCACAGAGCATTGAAGGAATGCTTGCTCACATCCCCGGACTGAAGGTTGTATATCCGTCCAATCCGCAGGATGCCAAGGGTCTGCTGATTGCTTCAATTCGTGACGATAACCCGGTTGTATTCCTTGAGCACCAGACATTATACGGTGTAAAGGGTGAGATTACCGAAGACTTCGAACCGATTCCGCTCGGCAAGGGCAAGATTGTCAAGGAAGGTAAAGATGTTACGGTAGTAGCAACAGGCGTACAGGTAGGAAAAGCTAAGGAAGCTGCAGAGCAGATGGAAAAAGAAGGCGTAAGCGTAGAAGTAATTGACCCTAGATGCCTCTATCCATTGGATAAAGAAATGATTTACGGTTCCGTAGAAAAGACAGGTAAAGTCGTAATCGTAACCGAAGAATGCAAGCGCGGCGCATGGTCCGGCGAACTGGCTGCAAGAATCGCAGAAGACAGATTCGACGCTTTAAAGAAGCCGATTGTAAGAGTTGGTGCACTGGATACTCCGGTACCGTTCTCTCAGCCGCTGGAAGACTACATGCTTCCGCAGACAGAGTACATCGTAGATGCGATCAAATCTGTTCTGTAATCGAAAAAACAAATTAAATTAAAATAAAACAGTAAAAAGTAAAGGAGAATTGAACAATGGCTACATTAATCAAAATGCCTAAGATGGGCGCAACAATGACAGAAGGAACTCTGACTAACTGGATCGTAAAAGAAGGCGACACAGTAGAAGAAGGCGATGCACTTTTCGAAGTAGAAACTGACAAGCTGTCCAACGAAATCGAATCTTATGAAGACGGAACAATCCTGAAGATTCTGGTAGAAGCAGGAACTACTGTAGCTTGCCAGACTCCGGTAGCTGTAATCGGAGAAGAAGGCGAAGATTATTCCGACCTTTTAAAGTAAGAACGTAAAAAGAAGTAGAAAGGCATGTATGACAGATGAGTAAAGTTTTAGATCAGACAAACAGAGAATATCTCGCAAGCCTGATTCCGAAGGATATCCCTGACTGGAAAGCTTCCTGGGAGGAAGGATATAAGATTGGACAGGATATCGAAATCATGGAGACGCCTTTCATGAAAAAGTACGGCGTTAAGAGCGATGCGGAGTACAGACTCCAGCAGGCAGCGCAGGGAAAACTGACGTATCAGATCAACATGGGTTTGGCTACGGTGGAAGATGAAGCGGCAGGCCTGCGTGAAGCTGAGAAGTTCAATGAAGAGACAGGACTCCGTATCAGCTTTGCTCATCAGCTCCCAAAGAATATCGTCGGTACACCTAAAGATAAACGTGAGGGTGTACCAACGGCACTGGGATTTGACCTGAATGAGCTTTCTGACTGGACGACTATTACACAGGCGTCTACAATCCAGGCGGTATTTGCAGACAATCATTTAGGGTATCCGAACGCGGTGGAAACTACGATCAATTCGCTGAAAGCCGGAAGCATGTATCAGGGTATGTTCTGTATGTTTCAGCAGGTAGCGCCTGGCTGCCCGGATGAAGTGTGGAACATGAATGAGAATATCAAGGCTTTGGGCATCGTAGCCTCCAAGTGGGACGACAGGGTCATCGTCAACTCTAATCAGGATGACGGGCTGCCGGCATACTGTATGGATCTGGCTTCCTATCTTGCATGGGCGAAATGGGAACGCTACGTTGTAACGGATTTGTGTAAAGCACGTTATGCCTTCAGCTTCGGAAACTTGACCAGCAATCTGATTCACAAGGCGGCTATGTGGCTTGCAGCAAGCGATACATTCCGCAGAGACGATCAGCCGGGTATTGAATTTATTTATCCGAATACCGTAGACCACTGGGATCATCATCTCCACTCCAATTACGGCTTCCAGATACCGGAAGCATTGATGCTCAACCTGGTGGAACGCAAATTCAAGACCGGAGGATCATTCCTGTCCGTACCGATTTCTGAAAAGGTTGCAATTCCAACCGTTCCGGAAATGCTGGATATGACAGGTGCCTGCCAGAGAACGGATGAACCGGCTCCGTACTTTGAACAGCTTATGGACTGGACAATCGTGGAGGAAACCAGAGATAAAATCAAAGAGTTCTCTGAGGTTATGTTCCGTAACTTCATGACTGGTATGGAAGAAGCGGGAATTGACATCACGAACCCGATTGAAATGATGGTTGTACTTAAGAAAATGGATCCGACTAAATTCGAGCAGTTATTCCATCCATCGATTGTACAAGAGGGGAAGGATCGTGTGGAACCTATGCTTCCGGCGGCACTTTGGTCAGTATCGGAAAATATGGCACTGGGTATCATCGATCAGCTGAAAGAGACGGAATATGCCGAAAAGCTGAAAGGAAAGCGCGTCTGCGTTGTTTCGGGCGATTTGCATTATTTCGGATTATATGTAATGAGCCGTGTGCTTGAAGGGCTGGGAGCTGACGTACTTTACGGAGGAAACTCCATGGATGCAATCGACGTACTTGACCTGGCAGATGAGCATGGCATCAAAAGTATCGGAATCAGTCTTCATAACGGACAGGCTTTGCCTTATGCCCGCCTGCTGAAGCAGCTTGCAGAAGAACGTGGCAGAGAATATAACTTCTATCTCGGCGGAGCATTGACCAGCTTCCTGCACGAAGATGACGAGGTACCGGTAGACGTAACTGAGTATATTGAAGAAATGGGTCTGCATACGACGGCTTCGGTGGAAGAACTGGCGAAGGCGCTGGCACTCCAGGAAGACTAAAAATAAGGAGAAAATCATGGGAAAGACAGTAAAACTGACCGGCATGCGGAAGATTATCGCTCAGAGAATGAGTGAGAGCTGGAATACAGCACCGCGTGTGGTATATACGCTGAGCGTAGATATGACAAAGACTCTCGCATTGATTAAGAAGATGAACGAGGGAAATGAAGATAAATCAAAGAAAGTAACAGCAAACCATATTCTGATGAAGGCTTGTGCGGATGCGATGGCTGAATACGAATATGTAAATTCCAGCTTCACGGAAGAAGGAATTGAAATCCACGATGAAATCAACATCGGACTGGCTGTTGCAATAGACAGAGGTCTGATTGTTCCGAGCACGAAGAATGTAGGAAACAAGGACCTGAGACAGATTGCAGAAGAAACCAATGATCTGGTTTACAAGGCAAGACATAATAAGCTGGACATGGATGATATCACAGGAGCAACATTTACCATCTCCAACCTGGGCATGATGGGAATCGAAAACTTCTCACCTATCATCAACCTGCCGGAAGTAGCAATCCTGGGTGTAAACAAAATCGTAGAAACACCGGTAGTAGAAGACGGCAATATTGTAATCAAGCCTAAAATGAATCTGAACTTTGTGGCAGACCACCGTGTAATTGACGGCGCTTATGCTGCAAAATACATCTCTAAGGTAAAGGAAATTCTGGAAAATCTCTAAAGAGATCATGGAGGAATCAAAAATGGACAAGAAAAAAATGTACATCAATGGTGAGTGGATCGAAG
>CAVCML010000023.1:0-44791 GCA_963603335.1 Bacteroidaceae bacterium
CCATGGAACTCCGCCCGGGTGCGAAACCCAGCCTGACCATGGAACTCCGCCCGGCTGCGAAACCTAGCCCGGCGCAAAGCAATTCCCTGCAGAAATCCCACTGATTTTCAGAAGAAAAATGTTGCAATTCACCCATTCATAAGATATAATATAAAAGCTTGATTACGGGCGGTCCTCTGGATGCATGGCAGAACGGCGCATGCCCACGAACGTCTTGAAGGGAAGGAGGAATAACCAATGGATGTATTAAGCTCAGTTGTACAGGATTATCTCAAGACTGATGTCCCTGCGTTTAACGTTGGAGATACCGTAAAGGTACACGTTAAAATCAAAGAAGGAAACAGAGAAAGAATTCAGATTTTTGAAGGCTTTGTTCTCAAGAGACAGAACGGCGGAATCGGCGAGACTTTCACTGTAAGAAGAATCGCTTCCGGAGTAGGCGTGGAAAAAACTTTCCCGATTCACTCTCCGCTGGTAGAAAAAATCGAAGTAGTAAAACGCGGTAAAGTCAGAAGAGCTAGACTTCACTACATGCGTGCCAGAACTGGTAAATCTGCTAAGATTAAGTCTAAGGAAGAAAAATAGTGACATACGTCATAGGAGACAAGGAACCGGCTTCGGTTCCTTTTTCTTTTTATGCAAAGCGATCCCTGCGGGATCGTTCGGCGGCGGGCCGAACCGGGCAGAGAAAACGGCCCGCGTATCTGACACGTCCGGCAATCCCGCATCCAACGGAAAGGAATTCACCCATATGATCTACGACTGCATTATCGTCGGCGCCGGCGCATCGGGCCTGTTTGCCGGCGCCCGATTTGATACGGCGGCCGGAGGCCGCCCTGCCGGACTGATCCTGGAAAAAACAGGCCGCGCCGGCACCAAGCTTTTGATGTCCGGCGGCGGCCGGTGCAATATCACCCATGCAGGATCCATCAAGGATTTTATCGACCGCTACGGTAAAAAAGGCGGCCG
This sequence comes from Bacteroidaceae bacterium, assembly GCA_963603335.1. Classification (GTDB taxonomy): domain Bacteria; phylum Bacillota; class Clostridia; order Peptostreptococcales; family Anaerovoracaceae; genus Lentihominibacter. The sequence continues at coordinate 970 of CAVCML010000023.1, forward strand.
CATACGCAGCTGCCTCTACAAACACAACAACCTGGAACTAATCGGATTTCTGGAAGAAAACGGGATTTCGACCGTCACACAGGAAGAAGACGGACGGGTATTTCCCGCATCCGGAAAAGCTCAGGATATCCGGGATTTTTTAGTGCGTAAATCCCGAGAAAACGGCTTCGAAATCGCTTACAATCAGGAAGTCACCGGTATCCGCCGGATTCCGGCCGAGGAAGCCGGTGTCAGTCAGTCCCACAGCAGCCATTCTGCCCCGGCCTGCTGGGAACTCACCGCTAACAAAACCACCTTCCGGGCAAAGACCATCATCCTGGCTTCAGGCGGCTGCTCCTACCCGGCTACCGGCTCCGACGGGCAGCTTTTTTCCGTACTGCAGCGCGACCTCGATCTCAAAGTAACTACGCTGCGGCCTGCTCTGACATCAATCCGCGTCCAAAGCTATCCTTACACGGAACTGACCGGAATTGCCTTTGCGGACTGCCGAATCACACTTCTGCGTGAACATAAAAAAATCGCCGAAGAAAACGGCGGTTTACTGTTTACTCACAGAGATTTTTCCGGCCCGGCGATTTTAAACATATCCAATTATGCACAGCCCGGCGATACACTCGTAATAGACTATCTGAAAATACCGCAGGATGCGGCTGCATCCAAACTTCAGAAATCGGTTGAAAAAAGCAGCGGCGAACTTCCCGCCGTCCTGGCTAAAACCTTTGAATTGCCGAAAAAATTCAGCAGACTGCTGGCAGCGCACATCGGAAGTTCCACCAAATCACTGGCAGCTGCACTGACCGGCGATAAATTTCAAATTACATCGCTGTCCGGATTTGAAAAAGCCATGACCACAGCAGGGGGCATCGACCTCATGCAGATTGACCTTAAAACCATGGAACTGAAAGAGCATTCCGGAATTTTTGTCTGCGGCGAAATGATTGATATCGATGGAAGCACCGGCGGCTACAATCTGCAATTCGCCTATTCTTCCGGCTGCACAGCAGCCGAATCGGCAATTAAGCTGCTTTAGGCCAGGCTTTTGGATCCGGTCATTCTCATTGCAGGCAATTGCACTCCGGCTTCTATGCTCTCGGATGTGTCTTATCATACACATCCTTGATTCGGCTTTTCGTCGCTGAAAGATAAATCTGTGTTGCCGAAATATCATCGTGGCCCATCAGTTCCTGCAGGGATTTCAAATCCGCCCCGTTCTGGAGCATATGCACCGCAAATGAATTTCTGATAATATGCGGCGTCAGCTTATGGCTCAGCTTTGCTTTTTCTCCGTATTCTTTAAGAATTTTCCACAATCCCTGCCGCGTCATACGATTTCCATAAAAATTCAGGAACAAAGCCTGTTCATCTTCCTTGCCGCGCAGCAGCTGGTCCCGCGCTTCATATATATAGTTTTCCAGAGCCGCCCTCGCAGGTTTTCCCAGCGGGACAATCCTGGCGTGACTCTGTTCTCCCGCACACATGATAAATCCCATCCGCATATTCACATCCTCCAGGTTGGATGCGATAATCTCACTTACTCTGATTCCTGTGGCATACAGCACTTCCAAAATAGCCTTGTCTCTGAGTCCCCGTACGCTGTCATCCGGTACTGCCATCAGCTTTTCAATCTCGGACAGTTCGAGGTATTCTATAGTCTTTCGCTCGATTTTCGGTGATTTTATATTTTCCGTCGGGTTCGAATCAATCATTCCCGTATAAATCAAATAATGAAAAAATGACCGCAGCGACGCCAGTTTACGATTGACTGTAGCCGACGATTTGCCCAGACTTTTCAGGTGATGAAGAAAGGCGATAATCTCCGTACTCGTTACTCCTGTAAGATCCGTCATTCCGCGAGTTCCCTCAAAGGCAACAAACTCGGCCAAATCGCGGCTGTAAGCGGACCTGGTGTTTTCCGACATGTGCTTTTCTTCCTTCAAATAAGTCATATAATCATCTGTATTCATACACTTACCTCTGTTCCATGTATTCCTTATGAAAGCTCATCTTCGTCAAGCTGTTCTTTAGCCATCATCAGGGCTGCAACGGTCTTTGCATCGATTATCTCTCCGCGCGCCGCCATGTGATACGCTTCATCAAAAGGATATTCCAGCACATCCAAAGCCTCATCCTCATCCAGATCCTGCTCTCCCGCAGTCAAACCCGTCATTGCATAGAGATAAATTACTTCCTCTGAATATCCAACGCTTGGATTTATCTTTCCGAGATAATGAATGTGCTCCGCCGTATACCCTGTCTCTTCTTTCAGCTCGCGAATCGCTGCATTAAGAGGATCCGTTTCTCCCTTGTCAATCTTGCCGGCCGGAATCTCCAGTACCGTGTCATGGCATGCATAACGATACTGTTTCACCATCAAAACCTTCTTCTCCGCTGTGATTGCCACCATCGCCACCGCACCGTTGTGCTCAACGATTTCACGCGTAGCTTTACCTTTTTTCGCCGTTACCTTATCGCGGCGAACATTCAAAATTTTACCTTCATAAATCAGTTCACTGCTGATCTGCTTTTCCTCAAAAATCATTTTTTCTTTTCCTCCGTCATTTCGATAGAACGATTTACAGCTGCCTGGAATCCTTCCTTGACCTTATCCATAAAGCCGTTTGCAAACAAGGTTTCCACCGCTTCTATTGTCGTTCCGTTCGGAGAGCATACGTTGATGCGAAGCTGCTCCAGGCTTTCCGAACTCTCCAGCACCATCCTGGCAGCTCCCAGAACCGACTGCGCCGCAAACACCTTTGCCTTTTCTTCACTCATGCCGTTATCCTTTGCAGCCTGCACCAGCGCTTCTATATACATATATGTATACGCCGGGCTGCTGCCGCTTATGCCGATGACACAGTCCATTAAATTTTCTTCGATTTCTTCAGCTTTTCCTACAGCTGAAAATATCTCCATCGCTGCGTTAAATGAAGCGTCCGTCACATTTTTGTTTCGGCAGACGGCAATCATCGCCTCGCCGACTTTTGCCGGCGTATTCGGCATAATTCGAATGATCTGTCTATCCTCTCCCAGACGCTCTTCCAGAAAAGCCAGATCCACACCGGCTGCCATAGAAATGACCAGTTTGTCATTCGTGCACACACCGGCGATTTCCGAAAGCACTCCTTCAATCACCTGAGGCTTCACTCCCAGTATTATGATATCAGAACTGCTGCAGAGCTCCGCTTCACTGCTGCAAAGCGTCATCTGCGGGAAACGTTCCTTTGTACCTGCACTTGTTTTTTCATTTTTATCATAAAGGACCACCTGTGCCTCATTTGCAGAATCTGCGGATGCATATCCTGCCAGAATTGCGCCGCCCATATTTCCGCCGCCGATAAATCCTATTTTCATATCCATCACCCTACTTTCCTATAGTTCCGAGAAACAACGTGCCGTGAGCCCTGCCGCTAAGCCCCTCTCTGATGATATTTTCTTTCTCGCCGTTTAAAAGAAGCATCGGAATTCCAAACTTGTTGACCCTTGAGGCCGCTTCGATTTTTGATGCGATTCCGCCTGTTCCGAACGTGCTGGTTCCTCCGATGCTGATGCTTTCCATCAGCTTGTCCGCATTGTCCACCAGCTCTATGAGTTTCGCATCGCTTTCTGTTTTGGGATCTTTATCGAATACCCCGTCGATATCGCTTAAAATAATCATAAGATCCGCATTCCAAAGGCTTGTCGTAAGTGCCGCCAGCGTATCGTTGTCACCGATTTTTATTTCGTCAACGCTGACGCTGTCATTCTCATTAATTACGGGAATCACACCCTCATCAATCAGCGTGAACATAGCATTTCGTATATTGAGCGTCCTGTGGGGATCGCTGAAATCATCCCGGGTCAGAAGTATCTGAGCCACGTGAATACCGTAGTCAGCAAAGTATTCTTTGTATGCCATCATCAGTTCCACCTGTCCGATGGCGCACAATGCCTGTTTATAGTTGATATCGCCTCTGCGGCTCCATTTATTGATAGCTCCCACACCGCAAATCCCTGCTCCCGATGAAACCAGAATTACCTGTTTTCCCATGCTGATGAGCTCGTTAACCTGCTCAGCAATGTTGTGGAGGACTTTTTTATCTACTGTTCCATTTTCATCGGACAATACATTGCTGCCGATTTTAATGACTATTTTTCTGCTGTTTGTAATCGCTTCTTTGATTTGTTCCATTGCATTTTCCCCTCCTGCATGCTACAAATTATACAACAGCAATCAAAAAAGGTAAAGGGGACAGCGGCACCGATTGCTTGAATCCGAATCTCGTTTTTACCGGTACTGTGATATTTGATTCATCATTTAAAAGTTTTTACTCAATTTTTTGACTTTTACTTGATTTTTCAACTTGAATAATCTATAATCTAATCGTGGTTATCCCCCTGATAACCTCATTAATCTCTAATCCCAATACCCCTTTTAACAAAAGAGACCAATCTGGTCTCTTTTGTTTTTCACTGAGTTTTCACTTTTACTTCCATGCCTGTCTTGCTATAATAGACACATGAAACATATCACATATAATATCGATGAAAAACCCTACAAAAGCAAAACACTGGACTTTTATTTCCGGGATATGCGAATCGGTGTTTTGGATATTGAAACCACAGGTCTCAATCCGGCATTAAACCACTTTATCCTTGGCGGGCTCTACAGCATTTCGGACGACACGCTGCATCAATTCTTTGCAGAAACGAGAAGCGAAGAAGAAGAAGCTCTCCGCAGCTATCTCGACATTGTCTGCGGGCTGGATATGGTAATTACCTATAACGGTCGTCACTTCGATCTGCCGTTTCTCGAAAAACGCCGCCGCAGATATTCGGATACTCCTGCCGCGCTGCCATACAATCTGGATCTGTATCTTGTAATTAACGGGCATTCTCCCATCAAACGGTTCGTACCCAATCTCAAACAGAAAACCGTTGAGAATTACATGGGTCTGTGGCATAGCCGCGACGATGAGATTTCCGGTGCCGAGAGCATTGAGCTCTATAATACATATGAGAAAACGCAGAATCCTGCTTTGGGCAGGAAAATTCTGCTCCATAACAGCGATGATATTCTCCAGCTTTCACGGCTGCTTCCCATTATCGGAAAGAGTGACTTTCACAAAGCCATGACAGTGCTAGGATTTCCTGCCGGACCTCTTACGGTTCGCAAAATCAATACCGGCAAAGACACTCTAACCATTACCGGCCAGCAGCGAACATGCCTGCTCGACTACATGGGGTTTCAGTTTCATGATCTGGCGGTACATTCCCGTTTTTCTGCAAAGCATTGTGATTTTGCGCTGGAAATTCCGCTTATCAGAAATCAAGGATTGGGAATTGTCGACCTGCGGGCGGCAGGCCTCAGAGAAGAGGATTTCGAAAAATATCCCGGCTGCAGCAGCGGTTTTCTCATCGTAGAAAAAAACAGCCAAAAGCAGTACCGGGAGCTGAATGATTTTACCAGACATTTTATTTCCCTGTTTCTAAACGAAACGGGTTTGGTATAAAAAAGAAAGGATATTGAAATGGACTTTATTGACAGTATCAAGAAAACAAAAGAGGACAGTTATATCATGGCCTCCCTTCCGGAAGAGATCAGAAACAACGCGCTTGAACACATCTGCAAGGCTCTTGCCGCCAGCAGAAATGCCATTTTCGAAGCCAATGCCAAGGATCTTAAAAACGCTGAAGAGGCCGGTCTTCCTGCACCCATCGTGCACCGTCTTGCATTTGACATGCATAAAATGAAGGACTGCATCGATGGAATCTATGACCTGATTGATATGGAAGACCCACTCTTTAAAGACCTGCTTAAACGCGAACTGGATACTGATCTGATTCTGACAAAAACCACCTGCCCGATCGGTGTTATAGGTGTCATTTTTGAATCCCGTCCCGATGCGCTCGTACAAATCGCATCCCTGTGCATCAAGAGCGGTAACTGCTCCATTTTAAAAGGCGGCAGTGAAGCCAAAAACACCAACCGCATTCTATTTGATACCATCTGTCAGGCCGCCGCGCAGGCCGGTCTTCCCGAAGGATTCGCAGTCCTCATCGAGGATCGCGCCAGCATCGACGAGCTGCTGAAATGCCATGATTACGTTGATCTGCTGATTCCCCGCGGTTCCAACGCATTCGTTCAATATATCATGAATAATTCTAAAATTCCTGTCATGGGACATGCTGACGGCATCTGCCACATCTATGTGGATGGGGCTGCCAACATTGAAAAAGCCGTACCGATCATCATCGATTCCAAAACTCAGTATGTAGCCGCCTGCAACACGGTGGAAACTCTGCTGGTGCATAAGGATATCGCCGATGTACTGATTCCCGCACTGGCCGATGCTTCCGGCAAGAAAATCCAGTATCGCGGGGATACGCGCTGTTCCATGCTGATCGACTGTGAGCCTGCTGACGAAAAGGATTTTCACACGGAATATCTGGACTACATTCTATCTGTCAAAATTGTGGATAACATCGATGAAGCAATCAGACATATCAATACATACGGTTCCCATCACACCGACTGCATCATCACAGAAGATGCCGACTCCGCTGCCAAGTTCATGGCTCTGGTGGATTCAGCCGGTGTATATCAGAACTGTTCAACCCGTTTCGCAGACGGCTTCCGTTATGGCTTCGGAGCCGAGGTCGGTATCAGTACCGGTAAGCTTCATGCCCGCGGTCCTGTGGGACTGGATGGTCTGGTGACATATAAATATAAGCTGGTAGGCGACGGCCAGATTGTCGGCGATTACGCCGGCGGCAAATCATCATTCCACTTCCGCGATTTATAGCGTTATTCCTGCAAAGCGCTCCGCGCTGCTTTCAAAAATAGCAAAAGCCGGTATATGCGTCCTTCTGTTTTTCATATCAGATGCATATACCGACTTTTTTTGATTTATCGAGCTGTCAGATGCTCAAAACCCCTTTTTCAAAATAAACATTCTGCATATCCTTTGCAGAATTCCGCTAGAGATCCAGTTTGTAGTCACCGTCTTTAATCTTGCCTGTTCTGCGAAGTATCCGGTCAATCAATATCGTCAGAACCGCCGGAAGCACGATTTGAATCAAAACAACTTTCCAGAGCGTGTCCAATGTGAATCCCATATCCGTAAAAGTCCCGATCTGACCCACAAGACCGGAAGTTCCCATACCGGCTCCCACCGGAATATTGGTCATTTTCAAAACGCATGTGGAAATCGGACCTATGATAGCGCTCGCCAATGTCGCCGGAACCAGAATCCAAGGATTCTTGATGATATTTGAAATCTGAAGCATTGATGTTCCAAGTCCCTGCGCTACCAAACCGCCTACGCCGTTTTCTTTATAACTGGCTGCTGCAAAGCCCACCATCTGTGCACAGCATCCTACCGTCGCCGCACCTGCCGCAAGACCCGAAAGATCGAGCATGATGCAGAGTGCTGCGCTTGAAATCGGTGCCGTCAGAGCCAATCCTACGATAACGGAGATCACAATGCCGAATAAGAACGGCTGCCATTCCGTTGCCGTCATGATCAAATCTCCCAGCTTCACCATGCACCATCCGATAGCCGGGCCAACAAGCTTTGCTCCGATGGCCCCGACAACCAGTGTCACAGCAGGTGTTACCAGAATATCCACCTTTGTTTCCTTTGAAACCATCTTGCCGAATTCAGCTCCTAAAGCTACAGCGACGAATGCACCCGCAGGGCCTCCGGCTACATCGATGCCGAACCCCGTCATAGTCGCTCCCATCATGCCTGTCACCACACTGGTAAACAATACGAGAGGAGGTGCTTTAAGACTCCACGCCACAGCTACACCAATAGCCGCTCCCATATAAGTTTTAGCAATCCCGCCGATCTCTACGCAAAAAGCAGAAACCGCATTGTCTCCGAACAAATTGGCCGTCTGCGTGCCCAGCGTATCGAAAATAACGCCGATCAGAAGCGATGCAAATAAACCCAGTGCCATTGCCGAGAGCGCATCCTGCAGATAGCGCTTCGCCGATATTTCAATATCTTTCCGTTTAAAAAAACTTATTTTTTCTTCCATTCTTTCTTCCCTCATGTATATTCATACTGCCTTTCTATAACAATCCTTTTGATTGTAACAAAAGTCGGATATGTGTGTCAAGACAGTAATATATTCATTTGAATTACCGCTTTATGTGTGATAATATATTCTAAAGAAAAAAGCAGGGCTTTATGCCTCTGCAATGAAGGGAGAATCGGTTCATGCATAGTACACTGACAACAGAAGAACGGCGCAAATGCGTGCGGGAAAAACTGCAGCAGACAGATCATCCGCTGACTGCCTCTTATCTGGCAGAACAGTATTCGGTCAGCAGGCAGATTATCGTTGGCGACATCGCCCTGCTGCGGGCTTCAGGGCTTCAGATTCTGGCTACGCCGCGAGGATATTTGATGGATTCTTTAACGCAGCAGGAAGATAAAAACATCGGTATGATTGTATGCTGTCACACGCAGGAACAGCTGCGCGACGAACTTTATACCATCGTTGACTTCGGTGCTGAGGTTATAGACGTCACTATCGAACATGCCTTGTACGGAGAACTTTCCGGTAAACTGAATCTTTCCTCCCGCTACGACGTGGATGCATTCATGAATAAGGTGGAACTGGAAAAAAACAGTGCCCCCATCAGCACTCTCACCGGCGGCGTGCACCTTCATCGGATTCGCTACCGTGACGAGGAAAGCTTTGCACGAATCAAGGAGGAGCTGCGCAAAAAAAATATTCTGATTGACTGATCTGCTGCCCGATTTGCAGATTCACAAACATCATCAAACAAAAAAGGATGCGATTTTTCACGCATCCTTTTTGAATACCGATATAGGTTTTACTCAAGTCCTTCAATTATTTCCAGCAGATCGGAGAATATTCCGTAGCCTGCCTGATCAACTTCCGGTGATTCCGACATAATGGTCAGCGTTCCCATGAGATCCGTCGTCAGGGATACTATCAGAGAAGTTCCGGTTACGGTTGCGAAGCTGTTCATCTTGTTTACTTCTTCCGGCGCAACTTTCAGAACAACCTGACCGTTCTTGCGGTATGCTCTGCAGATCAGCTTATATACATTACCGCGGGCTGCCGCTTCTTCAATCATTTCTTTAGTAATGTTTTCGATACCCGTCGTGTCCACATCTTTAGGCGTTACCTCAGCCTTCATGACAACATTTGCCAATGCCGCCAGCTTAGTGGCCGCTTCCGTACCGTCCATATCGTATTTCGGATTAGCTTCGATAAAGCCTCTCTTCTTGCTTTCGCTTATGATATCTTTAACATTCTTTCCCTGTCCGATTCCCTGCAGGATATAGTTTGTCGTACTGTTCAGAATTCCTCTGATTTCCTCGATTTCACACATTTTTAAATCATCTCTGATTACTCTGAACAGCGGTGCACCATCCATAACCGTGGATTCAAACAGCAGCCTGCAGTTGTTATCCGCGGCCAGTTTTGCCAGTTCCTTATAATGCCATGCCAAAGGCCCCTTATTGGCGCAGATAACATGCTTACCGCGTTTCAATGCTGCCATAATGTGCTCCGTCGCTATATGTCCTGCATTAATATCCAGCGGCGTCATCTCAATCAGTACATCATAATCCACAGCAGACGCAATTTCAAGCGCAGTCTTGTGAAGCACGGTTTTATGCTGATTCTGAAACACTCCTGTTTCTTCCACATTATTGAGAACCCTCTGCAGATCAATGCCCCAGGCATCTACCAGATTTCCTCTGGTTTTCGTAGTAATAGCGACAACATTGACAGTGGTATCATATTCTTTTTCGATTTGGTTCTTCTTTTCCAAAAGTATCCTCGCAAAAGACTGTCCCAAATTACCAAAACCTAACAATGCGACATTCAATTTTTTCATACACTCGACCTTTCCTAGATGCCCGCTTACGACCATCCGAATTTATAATACTTCATAATGATTTCAGTTTCATTATAGTTTTTTTTATTTATTTATGCAAGCCCTTCCGGCTGGTTTTTATCCCGGTCCTCTTCATTGATAACGGCTCCCAAATTTATAGAAGATTTCTCCAGCTCCATAACCAGATTGTTGATTTTCGCCATTTTTTCCGGTGAAATATCCTTGCCTATCGCCAGCTTAGCGTTGTAGAGAATGTCCTCAATCCGGCTGTGTATATGCGTCAGGGTGTCCTGAGTATTGCTTATGATTTCCTCTTCCAGGCCATCGTTTTCAATGACATGAGTATCCACGATCTCATCTTTTTCCAGTGTGAATTCCGATGGTTCCGTCACGACAATCGGTTCGTATCCCAGCTTTTCCTTTACAGTATTTGCAAAAGCCTTCTTGGATTCTTCCTCACCATGCACCAGGAATACGTGTTTCGGCACTTTCTGGAATCCGTTGATCCATGCCAGAAGACCGTCCTTGTCCGCGTGTCCCGAAAAGCCTTCCAGATTATAAATCTGAGCGTTTACCTGCACGTTTTCACCAAAGAGAGTAACTTCTTTGGCACCATCCAGCAGCAGTCTTCCCAAGGTTCCCTCTGCCTGATATCCCACAAAAATAATACTGGATTTCCTGTTCCAAAGATTATGTTTGAGGTGGTGACGAATCCGGCCCGCATCGCACATGCCGCTTGCCGAGATGATTACCTTCGGCGTCGGATCGGTGTTGAGCCATATGGATTCCTGGCTGCTTCTTGTAAATTTCAGGTTTTTAAAATCCAAAGGATTATCTCCTTTGGTTATATATTCTTTTGTCTCGTCATCGAATACCTGGGCGTTTCTCTTGAATACTTCAGTGGCTGTGGTTGCCATCGGGCTGTCCACATATACCATCAGATTCTCAAAATCTTTACGGTATTCACTGTTGCTGTCGTATACTCTGTTCAGCTCATAAATCAGTTCCTGAGTACGTCCTACTGCAAATGACGGAATAACGGTCGTTCCTCCGCGTTTTGACGTTTCACGAATGATATCCATAAGCTTTGTGACATCCAGAGAATTTGACGGATGTACCCGGTTGCCGTAGGTAGTCTCCATGATAACATAATCGGCTTTTTTGATGATTGTCGGATTACGCAGAATCGGACGATCCATAACGCCCAAATCACCGGAAAATACAATCTTGGATGTAGTTTCATTTTCTGTAATCCATAATTCGGTGATAGCCGAACCCAAAATATGTCCTGCATCATTGAATACGAATTTCATCTCATCATTGAGTTTAATCAACTGGTCGTAAAGAACCGGTTTGATGAATTTAAGAGAATCAACCGCATCGTTAAACGTGTAGAGCGGTTCTACAGCCGGCCGGCCGGCACGCTCGTTCTTCCGGTTTTTCCACTCGGCTTCCTTCTCATGAATATATCCGCTGTCCTTCAGCATAACCTCCACCAGATCCGCCGTGGCATCCGTACAATAAATTTCACCTTTAAATCCTCTCTTTACCAGAAGCGGAATTCGTCCGCAATGGTCGATATGGGCGTGACTGAGAATCATATAATCGATTTCGGACGGATTGAACGGAAACGGCTCATAGTTCATCGCCTCCCGGGCTTTTCCTCCCTGGAACTGTCCGCAGTCCAACAGGATTTTATGTTTTTCTGTAGTGATTAGATGGCATGAGCCCGTCACACCGGTTGCTGCTCCGCAAAATTGTATTTTCATAGTGACCTCCCTTCGGTGGATCATTAACGATACCCTTTCTTGTGCCTATTATAACATGAATATCTTAATACAGCAAAGAGGCCGCTGATTTCTCAGCGACCTCTTTTATGAAGTAAGCCTAAGTGTAGTTTTATCCAGCCTATTCGTAATGATGCTTCAAAGCAATATCAACAGGCTTTCTGCCTTCCTTCCACTTGATTTCTCCCGGAGTAATGCATTCCTGTACAGGACATACATTCAGGCACAGATGACAGCCAACACAGTTGTCATTGAGCTCCGGTCTTCTCTTTTCTTCATTCCAGTCAATTGCCTGATGAGCAGCATCATAGCAGGAGATGTAGCATCTTCCGCATCCAATGCACTTTTCATCACTGAAGTTCGGGAGAATCTTAAAGTCTCTGTTCAGTTCTTCCGCAGGAATGAGGTTCGGTAATGCGCATCCGATGAATTCATCAAGACTGTTGTAGCCTCTTTCATCCATGAAGTGCATGAGTCCGGATGCCATATCTTCTACGATTCTGTATCCGTACTGCATGATAGCTGTAGTAACCTGGATGTTTCTGCATCCTATTGCCAGGAATTCAGCAACGTCTCTCCAGGTTTCGATTCCGCCTATACCGGACATTTCATGTCCGTGTCCGAAATCAAAGCCGTTTTTCTTAACCTGCTCGTGTATTTCCTGATTCTGAAGCACCTGAGTACAGAATCTGAGTGCGATAGGTTTTACTGCAGCTCCGGAGTATCCGGAAATGGATGATTTTCCGTTTACTACAGGCATTCCGGTATTATTTTCAAAATCTATATTGGTTATCGATTTTATAGTGTTTATAGCTGATACCGCTGCTGCTCCGCCCTTGATTGCAGCAAGAGCATGTTCCTCCATATTCTTGCAGTTAGGAGTCATCTTGGCAATGAACGGTATATCCGTAGTTTCTCTTACTGCTCTTGAATAGCTTTCAACCAGCTCGTTATTTGTTCCTACATCGGAACCCATATCGTGAGATGTCATCTGCGGGCATGAGAAGTTGCCTTCTATCAGCTTTACGCCTGCTTCATCAGCCATCTTAGCCAGCTGCTTCCACTCTTCAACGCTCGAACCCATAATTGATGCTACAGTAACATGATCCGGATAATCTCTGGTCAGTCTGTAGAGAAATTCAAAGTTCACTTCGGTCGGCTTGTCGGAAATCTGCTCCATGTTTTTAAATCCCAGCCAAGGGAGACCTTCCTTGTTTGTCTGGTCAAATCTCGGGGAGCATTCATCTGCAACAAATATACCTATTGTCTTGAAGAAACATCCGCCCCAGCCTTGTTCGTAGCACTTTGATACCATGTCATAGTTCCCGCCAACAGGAGATGATGAAAGGAAGAACGGATTCAGACATTTAACACCTAAATAATCTATAGATAAATCTTTCTTAACTGTCATTCTACTTCACTCCTTTCTTTTCAAGGTATGCAATCATCGATGCTGCAGCCGCCTTTCCTGCCGCTACCGCTTCAACAACAGTCTTGCCGCCGTTTACGATGTCGCCTGCTGCGAAGATTTTTTCTGCATCGGTTTCACCTGCTTCGTTTGCAACGATTGTTCCCTTTTTACCAATCTTGACAGCGGCAAGCTTGGTCATATCTTCACCTCTCTGACCGGTAGCGAACACAATCGTATCTGCGGAAAGAGTCAGCTCGGCAGCTTCATCTCTGTATCCTTTGAATTCAACAGCTTCTACCTTACCGTTACCCTTTACTGCTGCAGGTGCCATACCTGTAGTCACGCCGATTCCCAATGACAGTGCATAGTGGAATTCAGTCATGTTTCCGGGAGCTTCTTCTAAAGTTCTTCTGTAAACGATTTTTACATCTTCAGCACCCAGCAGTTTAGCAGATACAGCACAGTCAACTGCAACATCTCCGCCGCCAACTACGAGTACTTTTTTTCCAGGGTTGAATCCTTCAGCCTTGGTTCTTGCTTCCTTCAGGAAATCTACTGCCGCATAAACGCCATCCAGTTCGATTCCATCAATCTCAGGAAGATTGTCAGCCCACAGACCTGCGCCTACGAATACTGCATCATAAGCTTCCAGATCAGCTGCTGTTGCTTCAGTGTTGAACCGGAACTTAACGCCCAGTCCTTCAACCTGTGCGATATCATGATCCACAACCTCCTGCGGAAGTCTGCTTGGAACGATTCCATAAGTCAGAACACCGCCGGCTTTTGCTTCTCTTTCCAGAATAGTTACGTTGTAACCGGCCTTAGCCAGCTCAGCAGCTGCTGCCAGAGATGCAGGACCTGCACCCACGCAAGCTACGTTTCCAACCTTCTTTTCCGGAGCGGATAAAGTCTTCATGCCATAAATTTTTTCCTGTTCGATAGCATATCTCTGCAGTTTGCCGATTTCAATCGGTTTATCGATTCCGCATCTGCTGCAGGCTTCTTCGCACAGTCTGTCATAAGGGCATACTCTTGCACAAGTTCCGCCTAAAATATTATTTTCACGAATTGTTTCTGCTGCTCCTCTATCGTTTCTGAATCTGATGGATCTTATAAACTTAGCAGGATCTGTTCCTGCAGGGCAGCCCTTGCTGCATGGTGCGTCATGGCACAGCAGGCATCTTGCTGCTTCTTCCATAGCGGTTCTGTGAGTGAATCCGGCTACAGCTTCAGCAGTGTAATTTGCTTTTACTACTTTACTCAATTTTACTCCTCCTTACGGCACCTCGCCTTATGGTCTATGATTTAAAAAGCTGCATTCCACCTGCGGCTTTTATGAAGTCTTGTTGAAATGCAGCTTAACCAACCAAATTTGTGCTGACCTCCATCAGCAGAATCTAAAAGTTAAATTAATTAACCTTCAAATCTTTCGTCAGCCTTCAGCATTGCATTCAGCAGTACTGTAGCACCGTCTGTGCAGTGTTCAGGCTTAGCATATTCCGGTTCACAATGGGAAAGTCCATCCTTAGTCTGGATGAAGATCATTGTGGAAGGAAGCATGTAGTTGATGAACTGAGAGTCATGGCCGGCACCGGAGTGAATCGGCATGTTGGAAACGCCTGTTTCATCGGCAGCTTCCTGAACGTAGCTTACCAGATCAGCATTCCATTCTACCGTATCTCTCTTCCAGTTTTCTCTGATTTCGCAGTCGCATCCTACCCACTTCATAGTAGCCATCTTCTTAATGATATCCATTACCTGCTGCAGTACTGCAGGATCAGTATGTCTTACATCCAGGGAGAATTCTACTCTGTCAGGAATTACTGTGTGTACGCATGGATGGCAATAGATTTCGCCTGTAGTGTAAACCAGTTCCGGTCTTCCCAGCTTGTCTACTTCATCATGCAGATAAACCAGAGCCTTGGATGCAGCATACAGAGCATCGTGTCTCTTGTCCATCGGGAATGTACCAGCGTGAGCTGCGAATCCTGTGAAAATCAGGGAGTAGTTAAACATACCCAGTACGCAGTCTACAACGCCGATTTCTTTATCGTTGTCTTCAAGGATAGGTCCCTGTTCGATATGAGCTTCGAAGTTGCACAGGCAAGTTTCAGGGCTCATTCTGTTAGCCTTATCGCCTTTGTATCCGGATTTTTCCAGAGCTTCGCCGAAAGTCTTTTCGCTTCCTTCGTGATCTTCCATTGCAGGAACTGCCATCATATCTTCATACTTGAAGTTTTTAGCCAGTTCAGGCGGCAGATAATCGTTGCACAGGATTCCGGAAACCATCATTGCAGGCGGATACAGGGATCCTTCTTCGTTAGTCATAATATAAGCTGTCATAGGGTGTTTGTGAGGAATCTTCTGATCTGCGATAGTTTCCAGAGCTTCCATAGCACTCATAACGCCCAGGATACCGTCATAGTTACCGCCGTTTTTAACGGAGTCACAGTGAGATCCTGCGATGATTCTCTTAGCATTCGGATCGCTGCCCGGAAGAGTTGCATAGATGTTAGCCAGGTCATCTACTTCGATTTCAGCTCCGATAGCTTTCATTCTTTTAACGAACTCTTCTCTTGCCATCTTAGCTTCCGGAGACAGGGAATATCTTGTGATACCACCGTGGCCAGCATCTCCATACTGTGAGAAGGTTTTAATTTTGTCTGACATTCTTTCTAAACTACACTTATACATAACATTTGTCCTCCTTTGTTTTGGTGAAAACCTTATTGTGTAACCGTCTTGTAACTGGTTACATATATTATAATAGCATATTTTCAGAATATTTCAAGTCATTTTTACAATTTCCTGCAAAAATGTAATTCTGACAATTTTAGTACGATATTCCGCAGCCTTGCAAAACAGACGGCGGAGCGCTGTCTGCAGGTTTACCAAGCCAGCCGCATTTTTTTTGCAGGGCAGATAAACGTGCACAAGCCGCATCCGGTGCAGACCTCTTTGTTCACATCAATAACGCCTTCACTGTGGGAAATTGCACCGTACATACAAGAAGTAAAACATTTATCACAATTCTCTGTACAAGGTACGCTTTGTACCGTGCTGACCGCCGGTTCTATCTTCATTTCATCAAACGATTTCATGTTTGCAAGCGCCTTGCCCCGAATCTGTTCCACGGAAGAAAGGCCATGAATATACAGCCAGTTTTCAAGTTCTTCTATAATCCTCCCTACAGCACCCTTGCCCTGGGTCATAACCGCCGTAGCTACCTGCACGGCGGAAGCCCCCAGCATTATGTATTCCAGCGCATGCTTTGCACTGTCCACACCGCCTATGCCGCAGATTGGAATATCCACCGACTGAGCAATCGCTGCCACCGATGCCAATCCCATAGGCCGAATATACGGACCGGAAATGCCTCCGTAAGTCGAAAGCGACGGCTGCGCCGTTTCCAAATCCACTCCCAGTATTCCTCTGATGGTGTTAATTGCGCTCACCGCCGATGCGCCTGCTTTCTTTGCAGCCTTAGCCACTTTAGTGATATTGGTAGTATTCTGCGAAAGTTTGACGATAACCGGTATTTTTACGTTTAAAACGACCTCTTTTGTCATATCATAAATAATGTCATCATTGGATGCGACAACCTCCAGCGATTCCATCATCGGATTTGATACCGAAATCTCGATAGCATCCGCACCGAATTTCTCCATTTTGCTGGCCATATACGCAAGCTCTGAAGCCGTGTGAGCGGAAATGCTGGCAATGACAACACCTCCATCGCTTTTAGCGACATACAGTTCCCGTTCCCATCCTTCTATCTGTATATCGCTGTACAGGCGGATGTTCTGTGCACCCATCCCGTCGCATGCAATGCGCGGCCTTACGTCCAGAACCGTATCACTGACAATGCTCTCCGTCACAACGGCTCCGGCTCCGGCAGCTATGGATTCATGCAGGGCTGCCCCATCTCTGTTCCAAGGTCCTGCCGCTACGATAATCGGGTTTTTTAACTTCATTCCTAAAAAATTTGTACTTAACATTAAAACATCTCTCCAATCCGTTCTTTGTGTCCGCATGATTTTCGAATACGCTGCCTCGTCTGCAAAGTAATCTGCCGTGGTTTTTCATTTATTTTCTTTTCGTCTTCAATAAGATCGAATAAAAGTCTGGCTCCATAAATTCCCATCTTGTGGAAAGGCAGTTCTACCGTAGTCAGTTTCGGTTCCACCAGATTCGACATTTTAGCATTTCCGAATCCGGCTACCGCTACATCGTCAGGCACCTTCATTCCCATATCTTTAATGGCATCCATAGCACCGTAAGCTATATCGTCACTCGTTGCAAAAATCGCCCGCGGCGGTCCGTCTATCAGCATTTTTTTCGCTCCAAGATAGCCGCCTTCAATGGTGTTATCCACCGCTTTGACATATTTTTCTTCAACAGCAAATCCATTCTCCGTCAGTGCTTCCTTATATCCCTCCAGCATATCGAGGGATTCCTGCTCCGGATCGCTGCCGCACAAAATTCCTATTGTCTTATGCCCGTATTCAATGAAGTTGCGAACCATACGTTTCGCACCGGCTTTGCAGTCTACGCAAACAGAATTAAAATTATTGGCGTCTTTACCCTCTCCGATCATAACAATCGGTACGCCTTCATCCTGCATAGCTTTCAAATCTTCTTTCTGCAGGAATGAAAACATTAAAATAATTCCGTCTACTTTTCTTATTAAAAGCTGTTCAATGTATTCACGCTCAATGCTGCTGTTTCTCTCCACATTGCACATAAATGTAGTGTAACCCTTCTGCAGCGCTACATCCTCTACGCCTTTGGCAATCTCCATATATGTGGATTTCAGTATGTGCGGAATAATCAATCCTATGGTTTTTGTCCTGTTAAAATTTAAACCCTGAGCAAACCAGTTAGGCTTATATTCCGTTTCTTCGATGATTTTTTGTATTTTTTCACGGGTCTTCGGAGCTACATTCTCCGGGTGATTCAGCACTCGGGATACGGTAGCTACTGAAACTCCCGCTACCTTGGCAATCTGCTTAATATTCATGAGTTGGCATTCCCTTTCCAGTTATTATTCTAATTATCGCACTTTTTAGATAACTTTTCAAGCATCCATTCATTCCAAGCCCTCTATTGGCCGCAAAAAATTCCCCCTAAGCAGCTGCGGCGATTTAACCTGTCTGCTCAAGGGGGAATCATATAATCCGATCCAAAAGGCTTTAATGTATTTTATTGTGCTTTATGAATTTTTGTTTTTTTCCATTCGTATTTCGGCAGCTCTGGCATGACCGATTAAACCTTCTCCTCTTGCCAGATTGGATACCAGCGGTGCAATATTCATCATCGCCGACGGGCTCATGCTTTGATATGTGCAGGTTTTAAGGAAGGTTCCTACCCAAACGCCGCCCGTATATCGTGCCGCCCCCAGAGTCGGAAGCGTATGATTCGTACCGGATGCATAATCTCCGAAAACTTCCGCTGTATTTCCGCCTATAAACAGCGACCCGTAATTATGCAGTGCTTCCACCGTCCGATTTTGTTTCTCTTCCGCCACATTGATCTCAAGGTGCTCCGGCGCATATGCATTGGCATACGCTGCAGCTTCTTCCAAATTCTCTGCCAGCAGCACTTCACCGAAGTCAGCCCATGATTTTGACGCAATCTCTTTCGTGTCCAGCCGTTCAAGCTGTTCACTAACTGCCTTTATGACCGCCCGGCCAAACGTTTCATCTGTGGTTACTACAATTCCTTTTGCCTCCTTGTCATGTTCCGACTGAGCGAGCAGATCTGCAGCCACAATATCAGCATCCGCATTTTCATCCGCTATGACCAGCACTTCACTCGGTCCCGCCACGAAGTCAATGCCCACCTTGCCGTAGCACTGGCGTTTGGCTTCCGTCACGAAGCTGTTTCCCGGACCTACTATCAGGTTAACCGGACTGATCTGATCTGTGCCGTATGAAAACGCAGCGATGGCCTGTGCACCGCCTATTGCATAGATTTCATCAATGCCCGCAATATCCATGGCAACCAGTGTTTTCGGATGAATGCGCTCCGTGCCTTTAATCACCGGTGAGCACGCTGTTACCCGTTTCACACCTGCCGCCTTTGCGGGAATTCCCAGCATCAGAGCCGTAGAATACAGCGGATATCCTCCTCCCGGAACGTAGCAGCAGCAGGAATCCACCGGAATGATCCGGTGTCCCAGCAGAACACCTTCTGCGGGGGAGAAGTCTTTTAATTCCGTTACAGTCTCCCTCTGCGCCTTCGCAAAAGCTCTTATATTGGCAGCCGCCCTGCGAATATCCT
This sequence comes from Bacteroidaceae bacterium, assembly GCA_963603335.1. Taxonomy (GTDB): domain Bacteria; phylum Bacillota; class Clostridia; order Peptostreptococcales; family Anaerovoracaceae; genus Lentihominibacter. The sequence goes on from CAVCML010000023.1 coordinate 20,312, forward strand.
CAATATCTTCATCGGGTACTTCTCTGTACGCCGCCTCGATTTCATTCCTTGAAATTCTAAGTGATTCTCTGTCACACTCATCAAATCTATGATTATATTCCATCAATGCCTCATCGCCGTTCTCGATAACATTTTCGATGATTTCACTGACGGTTTTCCGCAAAATGCTGCGATCTTCTTTAGTCCGTTCTTTTGATTTTTTTAACGTTTTCATTCTTATGACCTTCCTTTGCTTTATCGCTTTATCATAATAATACACTACACTATCGACCTTGTCAATAAAACACGATACTTTGGCAGTCTTAATTGTGAAACGGCCCCAAAAAGTTTAACTTTTGGGGCCGCTTTATTGTTTGCCTATCTGCCTAATGGGTATTATTTTAATATTCTCCCACTATTTTCCCGCTGAGACTGAACGTCTTGCCCTCGGTAATCTCTACATTTACCATCCTGCCTATGAGATCTTTACTCCCCGCAAAGTCCACAAGCTTAAAACCCGCGGTGCGTCCCGTCAGCGTCTCTTCATTTTTCTTGCTGATACCTTCTACCAGAACCTTTTCGATACGTCCAACATAAGCTGCATTTTTTCTGCTGCTGGCTTCATTGACCGCTTCAACCAGGCGTTCAAATCTGGCGTGTTTAATATCTTCCGGTATCTGATTCTCGAATTTTTCCGCAGGTGTTCCCTTTCGGATCGAATAGAGAAATGTGAACGCCGAGTCGTACTGCACCAGGTTCACCAAATCCAATGTATCTTCAAAGTCTTCCTCAGTCTCCCCCGGAAAACCCACGATGATATCCGTACTGATTGTGATATTCGGAACATTACTGCGCAGCTTCTGCACCAATTCCAAATATTTATCCCTATCATAGCGGCGATTCATCTGCTTCAATATTCTGCTGCTTCCCGACTGCACCGGCAGGTGAATGTAATTACACAACTTATCACAATCCACATACGCCTGAATCAGTTTTTCCGACAAATCCTTCGGATGAGATGTCATGAAACGAATCCGCCACAATCCTTCAATCTCATTAATACGATAAATCAAGTCCGCAAAATCCCAGCTTCTGCCATCGGCATCCTCGCCTTTATAAGAATTGACATTCTGTCCCAGCAGCGTTACCTCACGCACGCCATCCTCTACCAGAGCTTCTATTTCATGCAGAATGTCTTCGGGCGCACGGCTTTTTTCTCTGCCGCGCGTATACGGCACAATGCAGTAGGTGCAGAAATTGTTGCAGCCGTACATGATGTTGACAAAAGACTTATGCTTGTACAACCTCTTTGCAGGAAGTCCCTCTGCAATGTAACTTGTATCCTCCAGGATTTCAGTTACTGAAGCCTGTTCCATATATGCCCGCTCTAAAAGCTCCGGGAATCGATCGATATTATGTGTGCCGAAGATGATGTCCACCCACGGATACTTCTCATGAATCGTATCGATAATATGCTGCTGCTGCATCATGCAGCCGCAGACACACGCTATGTATGACGGATTCTTTTTCTTGAGCTTTTTTAATTGTCCCAGCGTGCCGAAAAAACGCTTATCGGCATTTTCCCTGATGCTGCACGTATTGATTATGGTAATATCCGACTCTTCCTTGGTCAGAACCTGACGGCAGCCTTCCTCTTCGAGCATTCCTGCTATGGTTTCCGAGTCATGCTCGTTCATCTGGCAGCCGAATGTTATGATATTATATTTCTTTCCTTCTAAAAAATTGCTGTTTTTTCCTTTGTTCATGCGTACTAATCCTGTTCCCGTCTTTTGTCTCTTGTCATCAGCATGCCTACTGCATCGGAAGCTTTGATTTCTCCTTTAATAGCACGGTATATCGCCTCCGTAATCGGCATTTCCACGCCCTCTCTCTGTGCGAGTTCATAGGCGGCTTCCGTGGTGAACATGCCTTCTACGACCATTCCGACCTTTTTGGTCGCTTCTTGCGGACTCATGCCTTCTCCTATCATGATTCCGCATCTTCTGTTGCGGGAATGCATGCTGGTGCACGTTACTATCAGATCTCCGGTTCCCGTAAGACCTGCAAAGGTTTCTGCCCTGGCGCCGAGCTTAAGTCCCAGACGTGTAATCTCCGCCAGACCGCGCGTCATGAGCGCAGCTTTCGCATTGTCTCCAAAGCCCATGCCATCGGAAACACCTGCTCCCAGAGCGATGATATTTTTCAGTGCACCTCCGAGCTCCACCCCTATCACGTCATCGGTGGTATAGATGCGGAAGCGCTCCGTCATAAACAAATCCTGAATAGTTTCTGCAGCCTTGATATTGCTGCTGGCGGTTGCTACCGTGGTCGGCAGTTTTCTTCCGACTTCCTCCGCATGCGAAGGTCCCGATAAAACTACATAACGATTCATATCCAGCACATCCGCTGCGATTTCTGACATCCTTCTGAGGCTCTTCTGTTCAATGCCCTTTGCCACATTTATTATTAAAGCATCTTCTTTTATATGCGGCAGTGCTCCTTCCAGTGCGGAACGAAAATGCTGCGCCGGTGCAGAAAACAATACAACATCAGCATCCTTGAGCGCATCTTCCCTGGATGGTGCAATGATGATATTCTCTCCAAGAGGAACGCCGGGCAGATAATCCACATTTTCTCTGTTTTCTTCCATTCTCCGCAAATGGCCTTCATCAATGTCCCAGATTTTAACTGAATTGCCTTTATCCGCTACAACTGTTGCCAAAGCTGTTCCCCAGCTTCCTGCTCCTATGATACCTATATTTTTCATAATGCTAATCCTCCTTCCCATCACCGGTATTTTTCTTCTCAAAGATACTCATAACCGGCTCTTTTCCCTGAAGCAGCCGCATGATATTAGCACGATGCTTTATCAGGATTATGATTGCCAGTACAATACCGATATAGAGAAAATCTCGTTCCATGAACAGTGAAATAAACGGGAATACTATCGCTCCCGTCATGGATCCTACCGACATTCGCTTGCTGACCAGCACTGCAATCACTACAATCAGCAGGGTCAGCAGCGCCATGAGCGGGTTCAGTCCCAGCAGCGCACCAAATGCGGTTGCCACTCCTTTACCACCTTTAAATTTATATACTACCGGCCACACATGTCCGCAGAATACCGCCAGCACGCACCAGGCTTCTCCTGCTGTACCCGCCAGCAGGAATCCCAGCAGTACGGCGATTGTTCCTTTTAATACATCCACCACCAGAGTGATAACTCCGGCTTTTTTGCCCATGACACGCAGGGCATTGGTCGTGCCTGCATTGCCGCTTCCTTCTTTGTGAATATCGATTCCCCGCGCCTTGGCGAGCAGAGTTGATGGTGAAATATTTCCGATGAAATATGCGATTACGAGAGAGAGAATCCACATCCAGATATTCCCGCCTGCGGACAGAAAAATCGCCGTCGGTCCATCCGCTCCGCCGATGATAATATTAGACATCTTCTTTCTCTCCTTTCTCACGGAACACGAACTTCAGAGATGTTCCTTCAAATCCGAAGCCCTCTCGAATCTTATTCTCAAGATACCGCGAATAAGAAAAATGCATGAGCGGTCTGGAATTGATTTTAAAAGAGAAGAGCGGCGGTTTGACTCCAACCTGAGTCACATAATATATTTTCAGACGCTTTCCCTTGTCTGAAGGCGGCTGTTTCATCATAGTTGCATCCGTTATCAGGCTGTTGAGCTGCCCCGTAGGCACGCGCATTGCTCTGTTTTCGGCAACGTATTTCGCCATGGAAATAACATTATCGACCCGCTGTCCGGTCAATGCCGAGATGAACACCGACGGTGCGTATGACATGAATGTCAATTCCCTTGCAATTTCTTTTTTGAAATCATTCATCGTGTGATTATCCTTTTCCAGGAGATCCCACTTGTTTACCACAACTACTATTCCTTTACCTGCCTCATGCGCGATGCCGGCAATCTTCTTATCCTGCTCCGTGATACCTTCATTTGCATCAATCATCAGCAGGCAGACATCGCAGCGTTCAATGGCCGCCACAGCACGAAGCACGCTGAATTTTTCGATATCCTCATTCACCTTGCTCTTGCGGCGAATTCCCGCAGTGTCAATGAGCAGGTATTTCTCACCGTCCTTTTCAAACGGTGTATCTATAGAATCTCTCGTGGTTCCCGCAATCGGCGAAACTATGACGCGTTCCTCGCCCAGCAGGCGGTTTATCAGAGATGATTTTCCCACGTTCGGCTTGCCGATCATGGCGATTTTAATGGAATCGTCTTCGTCTTTACCGGCTCCTTCAGGGAAACTGTCTACAATCTCATCCAGCAGATCCCCCAGATTCAGCATATTAGCAGCCGAAATCGGAATCGGTTCACCGATTCCAAGCTCATAAAAATCATAAAAATCATCCGGCAGCTGCGCCTTGTCAATCTTATTGACCGCCAGCACCACCTTTTTGCCGGTCTTCATCAGCATGGAAGCCACTTCCCGGTCAGCTGCCGTAATGCCCTCCTTGCCGTCTACCATAAAGAGGATTACATCGGAGGTATCCATGGCCATTTCCGCCTGATGCCTCATCTGTGAAAGTATGATATCCTTGCTGTCCGGCTCTATGCCGCCCGTATCAATCAAAGCAAAATGAATACCGTTCCACTCCGCTTCCGCATATATCCTGTCGCGTGTCACGCCCGGCGTATCTTCCACGATAGAAACCCGGCGTCCCACAACCTTATTAAAAAATGTTGATTTTCCTACATTTGGCCGTCCTACTACGGCCACCAATGGCTTACTCATTGAAAATTCCTTCCGCAAACTCTTCCGGATCGAACTCCTTAAGATCGTCGATTCCTTCCCCTACACCGATAAACTTAACCGGCAAATTAAACTCGTCGGCTATCGTAATGACAATGCCGCCCTTGGCCGTACCATCCAGTTTTGTCAAAACAATACCTGTGATATCAGCCGCATCGCCAAATTCCTTTACCTGAGAAACTGCATTCTTGCCGGTCGTAGCATCCAGCACAAGCAAATTTTCCCGCGCCGCCTCCGGATATTCACGGCCGATAACCTTATTCATCTTGTTCAGTTCGTCCATGAGATTTTTCTTGTTCTGAAGCCTTCCTGCCGTATCACATATCAGCACATCGATATTCTTGGCCTTTGCAGACTGAATCGCATCGTAAATAACAGCCGACGGATCCGCACCTTCCTGATGCTTGACCACATTTACACCGACTCTTTCTCCCCAGATGCACAGCTGCTCCGCTGCGGCCGCACGGAATGTATCCGCCGCAGCCAGCATAACGGTCTTACCTTCCTGTCTCAGCTTGTGAGCCAATTTGCCGATGGACGTTGTCTTGCCTCCGCCATTGATTCCGATCATCAGAATAACCAGCGGCGTATCCTGGCACAGCTGCTGAGCGTCCCGCTTATTGATGACTCCGGCAATAATCTTTGCAAGGCGAATCTTGATTACCGAAGGTTTTGTCAGATTATTGGTCTTTACCTCCGTCCGCAGAGCATCCACAATTTTCATGGTAGTTTCCATGCCGATATCGGATGTAATCAGGATTTCCTCCAGTTCATCCATAAAATCATCATCAATGGTTGCCTTGCCTGCCAGCGCATCGGTTATTCGCTGCGACATCTTCCCAAAGAATGACTTTTTTTCTTCTCTGAATATCATGTTATATTAATCTCCTTATCTCGCCGCTTTCGGCTGTTATAATGCAAAATCGCTGTCCATATCCAGTGACAATACTTTTGAAACACCCTTTTCAGGCATGGTGACACCGTAAATCACATCGGCGTGTTCCATAGTTGCCTTCTGGTGAGTAATCAGCGTAAACTGAATACCCGTAAGTTTTCGCAGACAATTGATGAATCTATCGATGTTGGCATCATCCAGTGCAGCCTCCACCTCATCCAGAATGCAGAATGGGGTCGGCTTGGCTTTCAGCACCGCAAACATCAGTGCAATAGCCGTTAACGTCTTCTCACCTCCGGAAAGCAGGTTTATGTTCTGCAGTTTCTTCCCCGGCGGCTGCGCTACAATATCGATGCTGGAATCAAGCGGATTTTCTTCATCTGAAAGTCTCAGCTCCGCATGACCGCCTCCAAATAATTCTCGGAATTTCTCTTCAAAATTGGTGACGATCTGATTGAAGCTTTCTTTAAACTTCACTTTAATCGTCTTATCCATGTCGTCGATAATTTTACGAAGATTATCGGCCGCTTCCCGGATATCGGCACGCTGACCGGTCAGAAATTCGTAGCGCTCGCGCACGGTTTCATACTCTTCGATGGCACCCACATTGACTTCACCCAGTTCCCGCATTCGATTCTTGACCTGACGGCTTTCCTTAGCGGCAGCCGACATAACAAAATCCTCTGCGCGAAACTCCACAGCCTGTATGTAAGAAATCTCAAAGTCTTCCCACAGCTTGTTTTTATAAGTGTCCAGCTGAGTTTCATTTCGCGTGTTCTTGATTTCCAGCTCATATTTCCGGTTCTGCAGTTTCTCTATAGTCTCTGAGAGAGCATTTCTTTCTTCTGTCGATGAAGCCAGCGTTCTGATAATTTCCGTCTTTTCTTCGCCCACCTGCTCCAGTTTGCTCTCCAGTGCAGCTTTCTCCTCGGTTTTCGCCTGAATCTGCTCGCCGGACACACTGTTTTCTTTCGTCAGATTTTCCTGTTCCTGCTGCAAAGAATCTATCTGCTGCTGTTTTCTGCGGATATCGTCCTGCATTTCCGCCAGTGACCCCCGAATTCGCTGTTTCATGGAATCCACATGCGATTTTTCCTGTTCATAGCCCGAAAGCTCAATTCTGGCTTTTGTAATCTCCTCACTTATATCATCAAACTGTTCTTTCTGTACTCTGTATTCTTCCATACAGGATTCCGCCGCCTGTTCGGCATCTGCAATAGCTTCCGTATTTTCCCTTATACGTTTCTGCAGCGCCTCCACCATTTCAGCGGAATGCCTCTTTTCGGTTTCGATGCTTAAAAGCTCTCTTTCCAGCCTCTGGCTGCTGTTTCGAATTTCTTTCAGTGCAGCTTCCGCCAGTTTCAGTTCATGTTCTTTTTCCAGAAGAATGCGCTCCGTACTGCGGATATTGTCTTCAAGTTCTTCCATTTTGCTGCTGTGACCTGCAATGTTCTCACGCAGTTCTTCCAGCTTCTTTGATATCTCACTCTTTCGATTGGTTTTGACATCAATTTCCTTCTGCAAAGTCTGAATCTCCGCCTTGCGATCCAGGATGTTGGCCGTTTTGTTCTTGTATTTCCCGCCTGTGATAGCTCCTCCTGCATTGATGACTTCTCCATCCATAGTCACAAACCGCAGTCCTCCGACTTTCTTGGACATACGTACTGCGTGATCCATATCATCCACGATAACCACACGCCCCAGCAGGTAAGAAATCACTCCCCGGTACTCAGGCGCAAACTTCAGGCATTCCGGACCGAAGCCTCTGAATCCGGCTTCATGACGCAGCCGCTCATCATACGATGTCCTTCCCTTCACCGAACTTACCGGCAGGAACGTGAGCCGTCCTGCCTTACCGGATTTCAATGCGCGAATAGCTGTCTTTGCACTCTCATCGTCCGTGCAGACGATGTTCTGAAGCGCAGCTCCAAGCGCCGTTTCCACAGCGGTTTCGTATCCTTCCGGAACTTCTATAAGATCTGCTACCACCCCGTGAATTCCGGAAAGTCCGGACTGCATAATGTAACGAACGGCATAGTTATACCCTTCGTAATTGCTTTCCATTTCCTCTATGGTCTTTTTTCTCGCAGCGAGCTGACTGATGGATATGCGCAGCTCTTCGAATGTTCGCGAAAGCTTTTTTTCATCTTCGCAAATTGCTGCAAAATTGTCTTTTTTTAACTGCCATTGTTCTCTGTCATGCTCCAGACTATCTGCAATACGTTCTTTTTCATTGCGCATCCTATTCAGATTGTCCAGCGTTTCCTTGTTGCTGTCCTCTCCCGAATCCTTGTCGCTGAGAAGCGCCGTTTTTCGTTTTTCCAGCGTTTGTGCCATCCGCTGCAGACTGCTTATTTCCGCTTCTGCAGAGCTTCTGTCTCTGGAACATTCGAATATGCTGTCCTTATGCTTATCCGCCTGTTCCATCAAATTTGACAGCTTTTGAGAAACTGAATCGTAGCGAGCTGTTTTTTCGTCCAGAATGGATTTTGCCTCTGCAAAGCGCTCTTCCGTCTGTCTGCTGCTTGCAAGGAGTTCATCTCTGCTCTCTTCCTCTCTGCGAAATTTTGCCTGCAGTTCACGTATTTCAGCTGCAAGGCGTTCCCGGTTCTCTGCGATTACGCCAAGGCGTTCCTTATCGATCTGTTCCCGGTTGATAAGGTGGTTCAGAGCATCGATAGCCTCCATGAGCTGCTCTCTTGCTTCTTCTGCAATTGATTCCAGGTTTTCTTTACGCTCTTCCTGAGATGCGGCCGCCTGCTCCGCCAGATTTTTCTCGCTTCGGGTTTCCTCCAGCTGCTGATTCAGCTGTTCCAAGTCCTCCTGCAGACTTTCTCCCTTAGCCTTCAGATTTTCTATATTTTTTAATATTATGTTGATTTCAAGCTCTTTATAGCGGTCTCTAAGCTTCAGGTACTCCTTTGCTTTAATGCTGTCTTCCCGCAGTCCATCGATGCGTCCCTCAATTTCGCCGATTATGTCCTGTACCCGGTTCATATTGGTATTGGCTGCTTCCAGCTTGCGTTCCGACTCTGCTTTTTTTGTCCGGTACAGCACAATCCCCGCAGCTTCTTCAAAAATTTCCCTGCGGCTCTCCGTCTTGTTGCTCAGAATATCCGAAATCTTACCCTGCCCGATTATGGAATATCCGTCCACACCGATTCCCGTGTCCATGATAAGTTCCCTGATATCTCGCAAACGGCACTGATTGCCGTTGATATGATACTCACTTTCCCCGGAGCGGAACATTCGCCGAGTCAAGGCCACTTCCTTATAATCGATCGGCAGTCTGCCTTCCGCATTATCGATGACAAGAGTGACTTCTGCCATACCTCGGGATTTGCGGCTGGAAGTTCCTGCAAAGATAACCTCCTCCATCTTGCCGCCCCGCAGCATCTTAGGGCTCTGCTCGCCCAAAACCCAGCGGATAGCATCACTGATATTGCTTTTGCCGCTTCCATTCGGACCTACGATGCAGGTGATTCCACTGCTGAAATCTATTGTGACAGGCTCTGCAAAGGATTTAAATCCATGCATTTCAATTTTCTTAAAGTACATGCGATTCCCTTTCCATCATTTCTTCCGCCGCCTGCTGCTCCGCCTGTTTTTTGCTCTTTCCTCTTCCTTTTGTCACCGGTTTGCCATTTACAATCAGTTGGACAATAAACGTCTTATCGTGATCCGGCCCAATTTCCTTAACCAGACGATATTTAATATCGGTAACCCCGTGACTCTGCAGCTTTTCCTGCAGCGCGGTTTTGTAATCCGTGACAATATATTTGCCGTGCTTGGCATCCTCAATGGCTGCAGCAAACAGTCTCAGCACACATTTTTGCACCGCTTCAAAACCGCCGTCCAGATACACTGCACCTATGATAGCCTCCATACAGTCGGCCAGAATTGATTCTCTCGTCCTTCCCCCGCTCTTTTCTTCTCCGTTTCCTAAGAGAAGATACCTGCCTAAATCCAGTTTTCTTGCTTCATTGGCCAGTGACTTCTCACATACCAGCGTTGCACGTATCCGCGATAAAAATCCCTCTTCCTGCTGCGGAAAAATGTGAAAGAGCTCTTCTCCTATAATCGCATCAAAAAAAGCATCTCCCAGGAATTCCAGTCTTTCATTGCTTTTCCCCTCATGGCAATGTTCCTTGACATAGGAGCTGTGAGTCACAGCTGTGGTCAGCAGGTTTTCGTTATGAAATCTGTACTGCAGCTTTTCTTCAAGCTTGTGCCGTTCATTCATTTATCGCATACTCCTCTTCTTCTTTTTCTATCACTTCTTCCAGTTCCAGCATGGACTGACGGATAATTTCCACCACATTTTCCTTGCTGTACGGAACACTTTTGATAATCGCATTGCGAACCGCATTGGCTGTAGATGATCCGTGTATCTTCAATACCGGTCCGTCTACACCTAAAACCGGCGCACCGCCGTATTCTTCATAATCAAATTCTTTTTTCAATGCCTTCAGCTGCGGCGTCAGCATCAGTGCAGCCATCTTGCTCTTGAAGTTCTGAGTCAGTTTCGCCTTCACCAGATCCAAAATGCTCATGGCTACACCTTCCGTCAATTTCAGAATGACGTTTCCAACAAATCCATCGCAGACAATAACGTCACATACACTTCTAGGTACTTCTCTGGCCTCTACGTTTCCAACGAAATTCACCGGTGCTTTTTTCAGCTTTTTATAGGCATCCTTAGTCATACTGGTTCCTTTGCTTTCTTCCACGCCCAGATTCACAAGACCCACTCTCGGATTCTTTCTTCCCCATACGTGTTCCATGAAAATACTGCCCATGAGACCGTATTCCACCAGGTTATGCGCCTTTGCCTCCGAACTCGCTCCGGCATCCACTAAAATAGACGGTTCTTTGCCCATGCACGGATATACGCTCGCCAGTACCGGGCGATCGATTCCTTCAATTCTGCCCAGAATCAGCCTTGATCCCACCACCAGTGCACCTGTGTTTCCTCCGGAAATGAATACATCTCCGGTTCCGTTCTTAATCATATTCAAGCCTACTACCATAGAGGAATCGCTCTTTCTGCGGATAGCCTTAACCGGGCTGTCTTCCATGGTGATGACCTCTCCAGCATTGGTGATATGAATCTGCTCTCCTTCATACCCCATCTGTTTCAGTTCTGCCTGAATCAAATCTTCTTTTCCAACAATATAAATATCATCTTCAATCAGTTCTGCGGCCTGAACCGCACCCTTGACTATCTCATGAGGAGCATAATCTCCACCCATGCCGTCTAATACAATTCTCATTTTAGTCCTCACTTCTGTTCTATCTGTAAATTTATGCAAATATTTCCAAAAATTCCTTTACTCGTTTCTGTACATCATCCGCCTTAAATACAGATGAGCCTGCCACGAGAATTTCAACGCCTGCATCAATAACAGTCCTTGCGTTGTCCGTGTTGATGCCTCCGTCAATCTCAATGCGGAAATCGAGACCGCGTTCCTCTCTCAAAGTTTTAAGTTCCTGTGCCTTGCGAATGGCTGACGGAATAAATTTCTGCCCGCCGAAACCAGGATTGACCGACATTATCAGAATCAAATCCGCATCTTCCATAATGTATTCCAATGCAGAAACCGGCGTTCCCGGATTGATTGCAACCCCCGGCTTTACGTTCAGAGAACGTATATGCTGAAGCGTCCGGTTGATATGGCGGCACGCTTCCTGATGCACAGTGATATATTCCGTTTGATCGGTCACAAAGTCTTCAATATACTGATCCGGATTTTCAATCATCAGATGTACATCAAAAGGCAGTTTGGTTTTCCCGCAAAGGCTCTTCATCACCGTTGATCCATAGCTTATATTCGGTACGAAATGTCCGTCCATAACATCTACATGAATCAGGTTTGCTCCTGCGATTTCTATTTCTTTTACATCCTCACCCAGGCGCGAAAAATCCGCGGATAATATGGATGGTGCTAATTCAATCATAATAGTTACCTCACATTTCTGCATATATCGCTTTTAATATTGTTTGGCTCTGCGGATTTCCTCCATCTGGCTCTTATATGATTCATATCGCTCTTTGGCAATCTTTCCCTCTTCCACCGCCTGACGCACACTGCACTCCGGTTCAGAGAGATGTTTGCAGTTATGATAGCGGCATTTCCCCAGAAATTCTGCCATTTCCGGATAAAGATACTGCAGTTCCTCCTCTTCGGCCTCCATGATATCAAATGATGTAAATCCGGGTGTGTCAAAAATCATGGTGCCGTGTTCCTCATCGATGGAAAAAAGCTCTGCATGACGTGTCGTATGTTTACCTCGATCCGCCTTACTGCTGATTTTTCCGGTTTCTGCACCGGCATCCGGAATAAGCCGATTCAATACAGTTGATTTTCCTACACCGGAAGGCCCTGCAAGCGCAACCTTTCCGCCTGAAGTAAGCCTGCGGAATTCTGCCAAGCTTTCACTGCTTTCCGGATCCAGGAAAAGCACCGGATATATCGGCTCGTAGATTCGCTTCATCATGGCGATAACCTCCCGAGCTTTCTTGGCATTTTTTTTATCTCCCGCCGCCAGGTCGCATTTATTAACGCAGAGTATGATTTCTGTACCGTTTTTCTCCGCCATCACCATAAACCGGTCGATGACTGACAAAATCGGCGCAGGCGATGCCGCCGCCGCAACTATTGCAAAACAATCCACATTGGCAATAAAAGGCCGGATGAAGCTATTTTTGCGCGGGAGCACCTCCGTAATCAGGCTGTCATCGTTTTCCGGGATAATCTCAAACTTTACTTCATCGCCCACAGCCGGTTTCACCGCTCTTTGTTTAAACACACCTCTGGCCTTGCATCTATATACTTCATCGCCGGATTTTACATAATAAAATCCGGCGATTCCTTTTACTATTAAGCCTTTTTTATCGTTCATACGGCGGCTTCCTTCAATTACCGTCATCGTCGTCAATATCTTCAGTTGGAGCCTGCGTTGGTTTAGTACCCTTGCTGACTCTGACTCTAACGGAAGTTCCCTTGTCAACCTGTGCATTTGCATCAAACTGCTGCCAGATTACTTCGCCCTCTACATATGTGGAACTGTATTCATAACTGATGCTTCCCAGCGACAATCCTGCCTTGGTCAATGCCGACTGAGCATCGTTGATGGATTTTCCTACCAGATACGGAACCGTTGCCTTTGCCTTGGAGCCATCGCTGACTACAACATTGATAGCGGTTCCCTTTTCTACCTCTTCACCCGCTGCAGGATCCTGACTCAGCACTGTACCTTTTTCCTGATCGCTTGCTTCTTCGCTCACAGTTCCTAGCTCAAACCCTGCGGCCTTAAGATAGTCGGAAAGTTCACTCTGTTTTTTACCCTTCAGATCCGGTACCGAGCCGTCACCCAAACCTTTACTGATGTTAACAGTTACCGTGCTGCCTGTCTTTATGGTCGTTCCGGCTTCCGGATCCTGGGATACTATACATCCCTTTTCAACATCCTCACTGATAACTTCGTCGCCCTTCTTGATTTTTATGTTGTACTCTTTAGCTGCGGTCTTTGCTTCCTTTAAGGTCATATTCTTGAAGTCCGGCGCCTCGATATCCTTGCCTCCGAACAGACCTGTCGCAAAACCGATAATCAGAAACAGCACTATTGCTGCTGCTGCTGCCGACGCAATGATTATAATTCTTTTTTTCTTCTTGCTCATCGGCGTTTTTTTGCCTTTTTTACGGTTATATTCACGCTCATCCACGTATTCATCTTCGCCGTCGTCATAATCGGTTTCAGCAATCGGGCCTCTCTGCTCATCGCGATTTCTGCCGTTGACCAAAACCGAATCTCCTACCACTGTGCTGACGAACTCCAGATTGTTGAGAGCTTCAATCAGTTCATCCGCCGATGCAAAACGATTAACCGGATATTTATCGGTACATTTGAGAATAATATGCTCCAGAGCCGGAGGAACACCGTCGACCAGCCGTGATGGAGGTACCATCTCACCATTGATATGCATCAGTGCGATGTTGACCGGATTATCTCCGTCAAAGGGCACACGCCCTGTCAGCATTTCATACATAACTATTCCCAGAGAATAGATGTCGGATTTTTCATCCACATATCCGCCGCGAGCCTGTTCCGGAGAAAAATAATGGACAGATCCGATAATTCCCTCCGTATTGTCCACGATGGTTGCCGCATTTACAGCCTTTGCAATGCCGAAGTCGGTAATTTTCGCCGTTCCGTTCGGTGTAATCATAACGTTATGAGGCTTTACATCGCGGTGAATGATATGATTTTTATGAGCAAACGCCAAAGCTGCCGCAATCTGCTTGGACAACGCAATCACCTTTGGATAAGGCATTGGTCCCTGTTCTTTGATATAGTCACTGAGAGTTTTTCCCTGAATCAGTTCCATAACGATATAATGGATATTACCCTCGCGTCCCACGTCATATATATTTACAATGTTAGGGTGTGAGAGGCTTGCCGCCGCCTGCGATTCTCTTCTGAAACTGTCGATAAATTTATAGTCGTTGATAAATTCAGGCTTTAGAATTTTAATTGCCACAAAACGATTCAGCAATTTGTCCTTCGCCTTATATACTACAGACATGCCGCCTTCTCCGACTCTTTCGAACAGCTCATATCTGCCTGCGAGTACCTTATTACTCATCTCTTCCTCCTCAGTTTATATTTTTAAACAAATAACCGTTATATTGTCCCGGCCCCCTGCAGCCAGTGCTTCCTGCACCAGGGTGCTGCACATATCATTCATGTTCTGATCCGTTTCCAGAATTTCAGCAATTTTATCCGCCGGAACTTCTCCGTAAAGTCCATCGGAACAGAGAAGCAGAATATCGTTGCTCTCCAGATCCACCTTGTAAAAGTCCGGCTCTGCACTATGCTCGGTTCCCAACGCTTTTGTAATAATATTCTTTTGTTCATGGTGTTCCGCTTCATCCTCCGTGATCACACCCTGATCAATCAGTTCATTGACATACGTATGATCCCTGGTAATCTGCCCCAGTTTGCCCTTGCGGAACAGATACGCACGGCTGTCTCCGACATTGGCAATATAAGCCGAGTTCATCCTTATACAGGCTGTCACTATTGTCGTTGCCATGCCTCGATTTTGCTGCGACTGAAGACCCATCTGATAAATCTGTGTGTTTACATCTTCAATAATATCTGCAAAAAAACCGAAAATTTCTTCAGGAGTGCGATACTGATCCATCGGAGCTTCATTGGCCCTGCGGGCAATTTCACTTACGGCGGTCCTGCTGGCTACTTCACCCGAGTTATTGCCTCCTACTCCGTCAGCCACAACGTAAACATTGCGTCCGGGGACAACAAAGCAGGCATCCTCATTGTTCTGCCTGACTATTCCCTTATCGCACTTAAATCCTATCTGCACCATATTGTCTGCCTTTCTCCATTAGATCAAGTTTTTAGAACGTTTCATCACGCAGATAAAGAATCCGTCTGTTCCATTCACATGCGGAAGAAGCAGCAATTTTTCTTTCTTTTCAAATGAAGGATTTTTACGCAGGAAAGCTTCCACAACTTCTTCATTTTCATTTGGATTTATCGTGCATGTGCTGTAAAGCAGCGTTCCGCCCGGCTTTACATACGAAGACGATGCGGAAAGAATCGCCAGCTGCTTTTTCGGCAGACGTTCCATTTCCGTTGTGTATTCCTTATACTTGATTTCAGGTTTTCTGCGCACTACACCCAGTCCTGAGCAAGGCGCATCAACCAGAACGCAGTCAGCTTTCTGGAGCAGAGAAGAATCTACTCTGGTAGCATCCCAGGATCTGGTTTCTATATTGCGAATGCCTAAACGCTCCGCTTCCTTTTCAATCAGTTCCAGTTTTCTCTTGTAAATATCGGATGCAATAATCCGTCCGGTATTGTTCATGCGTTCTGCGATGGCTGTTGTCTTTCCTCCCGGAGCGGCGCACATATCCACCACCAGATCGCCCTGCTTCGGATTCAGCTTTTCTGCCACCAGCATAGAGCTTTCATCCTGCGGCGTAAAAAGCCCCAGTTTATACATATCCGAATCCAGTAAATTGTTTCCCTTAACGTGAAGTGCATTCTGGCACAGACTGCCCTGTTCTACCGTAAATCCTCTTTCCTGCAGATTTTTAATCAAATCCGGTTTCATGACTCTAAGCCAGTTCAGGCGAATAGTCATCGGCGGTGTCTCATTACCGGCCGCCAAAAGTTTTTCCACAAAATCCGCATCATAGTAATCCAGCCACATCTCTATAATCCACGGCGCATATGAATACTTTATCGATAAATAGCGAATTTCATCTTCATCTCTGGTCGGAAGCCGAAGCTGTATTTTTTTATTTATGTATTCTCTCAGCACGCCATTGACTAACGATGCCTTGCTCCTGCAGTATCTCTTGGCCAGAACAACACTTTCATTCACAGCGGCATATTCCGGAACGGATCCCATATGAGAAATCTGATAAAATCCCATTCTGAGAATGGTCAGCTCCGACATTTTCAGACTCTTGACGCCATCCTTTACAAGCAGATCAATATAATAATCAAGAGTCAGCTTGTTTTCCAGCACACCGTATACCAGTTCCCTTATAAATCCGGGTGCTCCCGGCTTGTTTATAATCATTTGATGGTTGAGTGCCAGATTCGAATACGCTTTCTTTGATTCTACGTCCATTAATACCAAATATGCGGTTTTACGATTGATATCCATTAGTCACGCCCCCTAATCACTAAAATGCGAATAAGATTTGCCACTGCAGTTGCCAAAGCTGCAACATATGTCATAGCTGCCGCCGACAGCACTTTTTTCGCTCCGGCCGCTTCTGCAGGTTCAATAATTCTCAAGTCCACCAGCTGACGAATCGCTCTTCTGCTGGCGTTTAACTCTACCGGCAGCGTTACCGTATGGAACAGCACAACTGCCGCAAAAAACAAAATACCCAGATCAAAAATCAGATTTCCCATGGTAAGATTTCCTGCCCATATAATAGCCAGTCCTATGAGAATCAAAGGCCAGGACGCTACGGACACCAGATTCACCACCGGCGCAATAGCATTCCGGAACCTGAGAAAAGCATACGATGTACCATCCTGAATTGCGTGACCCGATTCATGTGCGGCAATGCTTACCGAGGCAATGGAAATTCCGTTATATACCTCATTGGAAAGCCTCATCACATCATTTTTCGGATCATAATGATCCGTCAAGGTTCCCGCTGTAATTTCCACAGGAACATGACGCAGCCCATTTGCATCCAGAATCATGCGTGCTGCCTGATACCCTGTGATCCTATGTCTGTTATTGATCTGTACATAACGGTTATAGGCCCTTTTTACCTTTCCCTGCGCATATAAAGCAAAAATCATGGCAGGAATCAGGATTACGATCGTCGGATCGAACATCCCAAAATACATAAAATCACCTCTTGAAAAATATTTTATCCTAAAACTGTTCCAATTTCAATGGAATTACCTTTTAAATATGCTTTTGCCTCGACTCTTTTTTTCCCGGGCATCTGAATTTCCGTAACCCGCAGAATTTCACCGCCGGCGGCAATATCGATTCCTTCGTCACCCGCCCCAACCACGGTTCCGTCCGCCGCATCCGTCCGAATTCCGGGCACCTGCGCTTTCCACAGCTTCATCATTTTTTCTCCCAGATATCCATAGGAGCCCGGCCACGGATCAAAAGCCCGAATGATTCTTTCCAGTTTTTCCGCCGGCTGAGAAAAATCCAGATGACCTTCTTTTTTCGAAAGCATCTTTGCATAGGTAGACAGCCTATCGTCCTGCTTTACCCGTTTCAGTGAATCAAGCTTTTCCAGTGTCTCCGTCAAAAGCTCCGCACCCATCTGTGCCAGCTCATCATGGAGTTCCTGCCCGTTCTTGCGTTCAATCGACGTTTTTGCCTTGGCCAGCATATCACCGGTATCCAGTCCTTCTTCCATGTACATGATGGTGATTCCGGTTTCTTCATCACCTTCGGCGATTGCACGCTGAATCGGAGCCGCACCTCGAAAACGCGGCAGAAGAGACCCATGTACATTAAGACATCCCTTCTTTGGAAGCTCTAATATTTCCTTCGGCAGAATCTGCCCGTATGCCGCCACAACGATGACATCGGGCGCAAGTTCCCGCATCCGCTGCAGAAATTCCGCATCGCCTCGGATTTTTGCGGGCTGCAAAACCGGAATTCCCAATTCCAGTGCTTTTTCTTTCACCGGAGAAAACTTTACTTTTTTCCCACGGTCGCGTACCGAATCCGGCTGCGTCACAACGCAGGCTACATCATGCCCCGCGCAAGCCAGTGCTTCCAGTGACGGCACCGCAAAATCCGGTGTTCCCATATATACGATTTTCATCGGCATTACTCCTCCGCAATATCTGCATCATCGGTCAGTCTGTACATTTCCTTTGCCTTGTCCCGATATAAAATACCGTCCAGATGATCGTACTCATGGCACATAACAACAGCCGGGAATCCTTCCAGCTTATACTCCTGCGGATTTCCTTCTCTGTCAAGACCTTTTATAACGATTCTTTCCGGACGATCCACCAGTCCCATATATCCCGGAATCGACAGGCAGCCTTCTTCACTCTCCTGCATTCCTTCCCTGGAAACTATCTCCGGATTGACAAAATAATACAATTCATCCGGCTGCGGTTCAGCCACGAACATTCTCCGCACGATTCCAACCTGCGGTGCCGCCAGTCCGACACCCTGCGCCTGACGCATGGTTTCCACCATATCATCCAGTATCATCTGTGTCCGCTCCGTCACCTGATCCACTTCTCTGCATGTTTTGCGCAGAATAGGATCGCCATCTTCCAAAATATTTCTAAGCGCCATATTTTCCTCCTGTCTGCAAAGCCGCCTCCGGCCGCCTTTTATTAAATAAAACTGTATGGATTGATATCTACAACTGCTGTATAATTTTTTTCTTTATTTCTGATGTCTTCCTCACGAACCTCAGTTACGATACGGGAAAATTTCTGCCGCTTTCCCTGCGGGCATTTAATCAGCATCGAATAGCGGTAAATATCCTTGATTTTTCCCAGATACGCCTGCTGCGGCGGAAACACCGTTTCACGGTCTTCCCGAGCCATATGCGCCCGTATGCGCTGATACCAGCTGTCTGCACCGTTCTTTGCAGACCGTTCATCCTTTGCTGTGAATACAATCTGAATCAGATCACTGTAGGGCGGGTAGCCCATGTACGCCCGCAGCTGCTGCTCTGCATTGAAAAAGCCCTTATAATCATACTCCGCTGCAAACGTCACCGCATAATGATTCGGGCTGTATGTCTGAATGACCACATTGCCCTGCACATCACCCCTTCCGGCTCTTCCTGCTGCTTGAGTAATCAATTGAAAAGTCCTCTCCGGCGAACGAAAATCCGGAATATTCAGCGATACATCCGCCGAGATAATTCCCGAAAGCCCCACATTCCGAAAATCCAGTCCCTTGGCGACAATCTGAGTTCCGATGAGAATCTGTGTCTTTCCGCTGCGAAAAGCTTTCAGCTTGCGAGTCAGTTCCCCCTTTCGCTTTACCGTATCCAAATCAAGCCGCTCGGCCGTATATTCCGGAAATAATTCAGAAACAGTTTCCTCAAGTTTCTCCGTCCCGCTGCCAAAATACCGGATATACTTACTGCCGCATTCCGGACACCTGTGCGGTGCCGGTTCGCTGTGCCCGCAATAGTGACACACTTCCCGGCCTTCGGTTTTATGATATGTCAACGTAAGTCCGCAGTTCGGACATTTAGCCACATATCCGCATTCACGGCAGGACACGAACGTCGAGTATCCTCTCCTGTTGAGAAACAGAATCACCTGCCTGCCGGCCTCCAGCGTTTCCTTCATTTTTATGTAAAGTTCCTCGCTGAGAACTGAACGATTTCCCCGTTTCAGTTCCTCACGCATATCAATAACGCTGACCTTCGGCTGCACCACCTTATTATATCTTTCCGTCAGTTCGAGGAGCTCATAAATTCCCTCACGAGCCCGCTGATACGAGACAATCGACGGCGTAGCGCTTCCCAAGAGCAGAATGCCGTTGTTATCCTTATCCTGCGTCCGTTTAAGAGCTACTTCAATGGTGTCGTATTTAGGCGTATGGTCTGACTTATATGTCGTTTCATGTTCTTCGTCAACAACGATAAGTCCGATTTTTTCCAGCGGCGCAAATACCGCAGATCTTGCTCCGATGACAATCTGCCCTGCCGCGCCGCAGCCATCGCGCACTTTCTTCCACTGGTCATAGCGTTCTCCCTGACTAAGCTTACTGTGGAGCACTGCTACCTTATCGTTTCCGAAGCGTCCGATGAATCGATTGATAATCTGCCCGGTCAAAGCGATTTCCGGTACAAGAATGATGACATTCCGTCCCTGCTCAATAACTTTCTGCGCTGCTCTGATATAAACTTCCGTCTTGCCGCTTCCCGTAACGCCGTGAAGCAGAAAACGAGCGTGTTTCTTCTCCGCTGCCGCATCACCGATTCTTTGCAGAACCTGCTGCTGCTGCAAAGTCAATGCCTCCACCGAAGACGGCTCACCTGTTTCTTCCGCAAAAGGATTCTTTCTTCGGCCCCGCCGCGCTTTTTCGCCTGCCGGCGTAAAGCAGCTGACCGCATCAATGAGCCTGCAAATATATCGTTTTTTCATCCAGAGAGCAGTCCGAATCATCTCCTCACTGAGGAAAACATCATCGTCCGCCTTCTCAATATAGCGCAGCCTGGCTCCCAGGTTTTCTCCGGCATGGTCATCCGTTTCGATTACGTAAGCTTCTCTGAGATTCCTGCCTTTGGCGAATGGTACGTATACCTTGCTCCCAATTTTTATATCATCGCCTTTGATACCGTATGTGTAGAGCTGATCGGTCTGATTACTTTTGTTGTCAATTACCAGGTTGGCATATTTCATATGTTACAGCAGGAAAATATTGTTTTCCCTGCACTCCTTTATCATATCATTCGGCCAGATTGACGCCTGTACCTCACCTATATGCGCCTTGCGCAAAAAGTACATGCACAATCTGCTCTGACCGATTCCTCCGCCGATTGTATACGGCAGCTCCTTATTCAAAATCATCTTATGGAATTCCATGTTTCTTCTGTCGTCCGCATCCGCAATAGTAAGCTGACGATCCATCGCCTTTTCATCGACGCGAATACCCATGGAGGAAATTTCAAATGCGTGACCCAGAATATCGTTCCACAACAGGATGTCTCCGTTGAGTTCCCAGTCATCATAGTCCGGCGCCCGGCCATCGTGCTTCTCACCGGATTTCAGTATCCCGCCGATTTTTTTGATAAAAACAGCCTTTTTCTCTTTCGTAATGATATCTTCCCGTTCTTTAGGAGTCTTATCGGGATACATATCCTCAAGTTCCTGCGATGTGATAAAGAAGATTTCATTCGGCAGATCCGTCCGCAGATTTCTATACAGTCTGTTGACATAATCGTTGAGATTTTTCAGCGCATTGTAAAGCGTCGTAACCGTTTCCTCAAGATACTTTTCTGTCCGGTCTTCTTTCGTTATAACCTTTTCCCAGTCCCACTGATCCACATAGATGGAATGGAGGTTATCCAGTTCTTCATCCCTGCGGATTGCATTCATATCCGTATAAAGTCCTGTGCCCGGCTTGAAGTCGTATCTGCCGAGAGCCATACGTTTCCACTTTGCCAGGGATTGAACGATTTCCACCGTCTTTTCTCCCATATCCTTTACCGTAAAGCTTACTGTACGTTCCACTCCGTTAAGATTGTCATTCAGTCCGGTTTCCGGTGCTACGAACAGCGGTGCGGAAACGCGGCGCAGCTGCAGACCATATGCCAGCTCCTGCTGAAAAAAGTCCTTTATTTTCTTAATTGCCCGCTGACTTTCCATATAGTCAATCACAGGTGTGTAATTCTCCGGAATCATTAATTTACCCATTGTATTCTCTCCTCCTACCTTTTTGAATATTCACAGCCGCAGTAATTCTGCCTGTACAAATCATATTTCTTTGAAAGTTCCACAGATCTTCCGAATCCGTTTTTCTTTTTAAAGTCCCTATCCAAAAACGAAAGTCCGTACTGAAGCGCCAATTGACATCCGATTTCAGAAATTGCCCGATAATTTTTATGCGGACTGACACTCAAGGTTGTCCCAAACAGGTCATATCCGGCAAGGCTTGCAGTCTCCGCTGTTTTTTCCAATCGCTGCCGGAAGCACAGCAGACAGCGTGCTCCGCCCTCCGGGTCTTCTTCGTGTCCTTTCGTCAATTCTAAGAAACTGCCCGGCCTGTAATCGCCTTCTTTATAATGCACTTTCGTTTTTCCCATATTTTCTTCATTGAATTTTTCCAAAAACTGAATCTGTGCACTGCGTCGTCTCAGATATTCTTCCTGATCCGTAATACATGGATTGTAAAAGAATACGGTTACATCGAATTCTTCCGCCAGTCGCTCCACCACGGCTGTACTGCATGGTCCGCAGCAGCTGTGAAGCAGCAGGCTTCGTTTCTCAACGGTTTCCCGGAAATTTCCGTCCGTAAAAAATTTCCCGCATTCTCCTTCCCCGCAGGCAGCCTGTGAAGTATTGCAGTTTTTTTTCTCTCTGTTTGTCATCGTTATACAATTCCTCATTTGACAATTAAGTAATGAACAGTTTATTATATCATATATTTGTAATGCTGCAAACATCAGACTTTTATACTTTCACAATGCATCTGCATTTAAAGCAAGGAGGAATAAACATGTATCCGGAACCTGTTCCGCATTTCTTTGACGAATCAGATGGGCAAAAGCTGCGCATCCACACCGTAAACACCTATTTAAAGCAGACCTTCGGACACAAGGTGGTTAAGCTTTCCCTTGACGGAGGCTTCACCTGTCCCAATCGAGACGGTACAAAGGCATTCGGGGGATGTGCCTTTTGCTCTGCCAGCGGGTCGGGTGATATGGCCAGCGGATCAGGCGACATTCGCGCCGATTTAGACAGACAGATTCAGCTTCTCTCTGGCAAATGGCCCGATGCAGGTTACATTGCCTATTTTCAGAGTCACACCAATACTTACGCCCCGGTAAAAGAACTTCGCGCGAAATTCACGTCCGCTCTGCAGCATCCGAATGTATGCGGAATCGCCATCGCAACCCGGCCCGACTGTCTGCCTCCGGATGTAATCGATCTTTTGGACGAATTAAACCAAACAACTTTTTTATGGGTAGAACTCGGGCTTCAGACAATTCATGAAAAAACAGCTGCCGCTATGAATCTCTGCTACTCAGTATCCGATTACGACAGCGCTGTACGCCGTCTGCAGGAACGAGGTATCCGGGTCGTCACTCATCTGATTCTGGGGCTGCCCGGCGAATCAGATGATATGATGTTTCAATCCCTGCATCACGTATGCGATGCGATGCCTTTCGGCCTGAAGCTGCACATGTTCAATCTGGTGAAGGGATCACGGATGGAGCACACCCATCCCGATTATGTATCCTTCGATTCCATCGATTCATACATCGATCTGGCAGTCCGTATGATAGAACAGATTCCACCCGATATCATCCTCCATCGCATTTCGGCAGATGCGGTTCGTTCCACCCTCATCGCGCCGGAATGGAGTTATAAAAAACGAACAATTTTAAACGGAATTCATAAAAAACTGGCTGAAAAAAACACATGGCAGGGAAAAGCTCTCTAAACATCCCTGCCATGTGTTTTTCTTTTATTCTCTGAGTCCGAGTTTTATCACTTCTCCATATCCATCCGAGGTGTTTCAATGAATTCAGCATGAACCGGCGTCAATTTGCCTCCGTCGGGTCCCAGCGAGCCTTCATTGTAATGCCTTCTGCAAAGAGATACATACATATCATCTCCGCCAACCAGAATCTGTTCTCCGCTCTTGACAAACTTGCCATCCACGACACGAGCCACCATGGTAGCTTTGCGTCCGCACCAGCAGATGGTTTTGATTTCTTCAATTTTATCCGCGTAAATGAGCATATAATATGATCCTTCAAACAATTCGTTCTTAAAATCATTTTTTAATCCATACGCAAGTACGGGAATATCAAAGCTGTCCACGATTTCAATCAGTTCCTCCACGTGATGTTTCTTTAAAAACTGACATTCGTCCAGCACCACGCAATCGATGGGCTTTATGCTATTTTCTCTCATAAATATTTCAAGAATATTGGTATCTTCATTGACGACGGTAGCGGTCCTGCTGAGACCAATCCGCGATGTGATTTTTCCTTTGCCGTAGCGATCATCCACACCGGGAACCAATGCCAAAACCCGCTTTCCGCGCTCCTCGTAATTATGCGCCACCTTGATTACTTCAATAGATTTTCCCGCATTCATCGTACTGTATCTGTAATATAGTTGTGCCATATATTTTCTCCCTTTTACAGTGCCTGCCGCCCCGCGCGCTGTAATCCAATCACACAAAAAACGCAGAAGAATTGCACTGCAGCTAAAGCTGCGCAATTCCAGCGTTTGAGCCGCGCGCTGTATCAAAGATACAGGCGGCTCATAA
This sequence comes from Bacteroidaceae bacterium, assembly GCA_963603335.1. Classification (GTDB taxonomy): domain Bacteria; phylum Bacillota; class Clostridia; order Peptostreptococcales; family Anaerovoracaceae; genus Lentihominibacter. Next base: position 44,488 of record CAVCML010000023.1, read on the forward strand.
AAAAAGTAACCTCTCAGACCAATGTCAGCAAGAGGTTACCTTTATTGATAAGTGGTGCCCAGACTCGGAATCGAACCAAGGACACGGGGATTTTCAGTCCCCTGCTCTACCAACTGAGCTATCTGGGCAAACTACTTATATGCTATTTGGTGGGCCATCAGGGACTTGAACCCCGGACCTGCCGGTTATGAGCCGGATGCTCTGACCAACTGAGCTAATGGCCCGAAAGAAACGTTGCCGTTCCCTGAAATGGTCGGGGTGGCAGGATTTGAACCCGCGGCCCACTGGTCCCAAACCAGTTGCG
>CAVCML010000024.1:0-24059 GCA_963603335.1 Bacteroidaceae bacterium
CAGTAATATCAAGGGATGACAGGCTTTTTTTGCTGTTCAAGTGTCAAAGATGGGTTTTTAATAGCAAGCCTAAAAAACAAACTGCTGCCGCAGGGCATTTTTATGGTAAAATAGAGTCAAGCACAAGGAGGTGTTTTCATGCGTAACGAATTACAGGAGCTTCTGTCCAATCCCTGCGTCCTGACCATTTTAAACAACATGACCGAATACGTGTATATCGTCGATGAAAACGGCTGCCTGCAGTTCATCAACCCGGCGGCCGAAAGCTTCGAAAATCTTACCAACGAAGAAATCCGCGGCAGACATATCGATGATATCTACACACAGGCAGAAAGTCCGACATTAAAAGCACTCCGCGAGCGAAAGCCCGTTCCGGAGCATGAAAATATCTATATGATTGACGGCAAGCAGTACCACCAGCTGGCGAAATCGATCCCGCTGTTTTCCGGGGAGAAACTGCTGGGAGCGTGCACAATCCAGCGCGATATGACACTCATCAGCCAGGTATTGTCGGATAACGCCGCCCTCCAGAAAGACCGGCAGGAAAACCCTAAAATCAAGAAAAAAACTTTCGATTCACTGATCGGTGAACATCCCGCATTTCAGCGCAGCATCGAGCTTGCAAAGAGTGCTTCCGGCAACAATTCTCCGGTTCTGCTTTCCGGTTATACGGGTTCCGGCAAAGAGGTCTTCGCACGTGCGATTCACAATGCCGGCGCCAGAAAGAACAAGCCGTTTCTCGCCATCAACTGCGCCGCCGTTCCCGATGGTCTTCTTGAAAGCATCCTCTTTGGAACGACCAAGGGCACATTCACGGGATCGCTGGACAAAATCGGTCTGTTTGAACAGGCCGAAGGCGGAACACTATTCCTTGACGAGATAAACTCAATGAGCCTCAATGCGCAGGCAAAACTGCTGCGGGTTCTGGAAGAAAAAGAAATCCGCCGTCTTGGCGGAAACTGTGATATTAAAATCAATGTAAGGATTATAAGCAGCATAAACACCATGCCGCAGACCGCTTTACAGAAGGGACAGCTGCGGGAAGACTTGTTTTATCGGCTTTCGGTAACTACCATCATGATTCCGCCAATCAAGGACAGACCTCATGACATCGACCTGCTGACGGAACACTTCATGAAGAAATTCAACACTGTTTACGACAGGAATCTTAAGGAGCTCTCACCCGATGTCCACGAATTTTTTATATCATATCCATGGCCCGGCAATATTCGCCAGCTCAAACACGTTATCGAATCCGCAATCAGCAATGCGCTGCCGGATCAAAGGGAAATCCGCATGACCGACATACCGCACTATCTGTTCGAAACCGATACAGCAGCGGTAGAAGCATTTCATCAGACTCCGGCAGATCAATCATCACCGGCTGCCCAGGCAAATCAGCCGGCAGGCCAATCATCGCATGCTGCCCCGGCAGACCGAACTGCCAACCCGGCACTCCGGCCGTCATCCGATTCAACAGACGTCCTGCAGGCGGAAAACCCGGCAGAAAAACTCCGGCCGGAAAACCTCTATACTCTGATTGAAAAAAATGAAAAACAGCAGATTATGAATGCGCTCCTTCAGACAGGCGGCAACGTTTCCAAAGCCGCACGAGCCCTTGGCTGCAGCAGGCAGAGCCTCACTTACCGCATGAAAAAACACGGGATTCACCGCTAGATTCACTCGGCTTCGGCGCCTTCAGCGCCTGCATCAGCTTCGACAGCTTCATCGGCTTCCGCCCGTGCTCGTGCATTATCAAGTTTCCCTTTCTCTGCGATTACGATGCAGGCTGCACCAATGACGATCAGGCCGCCGACAATCTGCAGCCATCCCAGGCGTTCTCCTAGAATTATCCACCCAAAGATGGTGGATGTTACCGGCATGAAATTGACGAACATGCTCGTGGTCGTCGGCCCCAGATCTCTGATGGAACGCACCATAATCAGATAGCCTATGCCTGCGCTTCCCATTCCCAGATATGCCAGACTCAGCCATATACCCGGCGTGAATTCCGAAGCCGGAGGCATCGCATGTATGGCATACGGCAGAGAAATCACTGTAGTGCAGAGCAGCTGATTAAAAGACATGCTCAAGCTCGTATATTGTCTTGATATTCGTTCCGTGAGGAAGTTATATATATTCCACGCCATAACCGCGCCGAATGCCAGCAGGTAGCCGAGGGCTTTACCCTGCAGCAGTACGCGGAAGTCCGCTCCGATGACCAGCGCCACACCGATGACGCATATAATCATCCAGAAAAACATCTTTCCGGAAAACTTCCGTTTAAATATAATTCGTTCAATAACGACCGAAACAATCGGCACCAAGGATAAAATTACGGTGATTAGCGATACAGGGATATAATCCATGGAAGTATATTCACAGAAATAGTAACCTACCTGCCCAACCAGGCTGCACAGCACAATCGTCACTATATCCTTCTTTCGCAGTGTGAATTTGCGGTCAAAGGCGAGCTTTAAAATAAACATGACCACAAGTCCGCCCGCATACTTGAAAAACATCAGCTCAAGAGGCTTCAGCACCTCCAGCGCGCCCTTCGCAACGGAATAATCCAGTCCCCATAACGTTACCAAAAACAGCATCAGCAGTGAAGAAACTTTTTTTGAGTCCACCAGTTTTTATCCTCCTATTACAACCTCAAACCCGCAGCGTTCCAGATCCTCCTTAATCTCGTTCATATGCTTATCTGTCGGCGGATGCACATCGCTGAGCGAATACGTCTGATCCAACGCTTCGTATTTACCGAGTCCCAGATTGTGGTACGGCAGAATATGAACGCGTCTGATTTTGCCTTTGTATCGGCTGAAAAACCGGCACAGCAGCGCGATGTCCACAGGCGTATCGTTAACGCCCGGTATAATCGGCACGCGCGGCGTCACATCGGTTAAATCCAACAGGGTTTCAAAATTTCGATGAATCTTTTTATTTGATTTCCCGCAGTACCGAATATGCTTTTCCTCATCGATGATTTTGATGTCAAACAGTACGTAATCAATCTGATCGATGAACTTGAGCACCGGCGACAAGCAGAAATTCCCACAGGTTTCCACTGCTGTATTATACCCCTCTGCCCTGCATTTTGCACTCACTTTTTGAATAAAATCAGGATGCAGGAGCGGTTCTCCACCGGAGAATGTTACACCACCACCAGACTGCTCGTAGAAAACCTTGTCCTGATTCACTATCTCAAACACCTCTTCCGGCGTTTTCAATTCACCTATAATCTCCCGTGCCTCCTGATGACACGCACTGACGCAGGCACCGCAGTTTCTGCACCTGCCCGGAATCTGTTCCACTCTGCTTCTATCGTAATGAAACTGAATCGCATCTCGGGCACAGCTTGAAATACACCTGCCGCAGCCGGTGCATTTATTGTGATAATACATCAGCTGCGGATAAGAATCGATAGTCTCCGGATTGGCGCACCATTTACATTCCATGGAACAGCCTTTAAAAAAGACATTTGTCCGGATTCCCGGTCCATCGTGAGTGCAGAATTTCTGTATATTTGTAACATAAACCAGCTGCGGCATATTTTTTCTCCCTTACCATGCGGAAACTTCTGTACGATTGATAATCAAATCCTGCGCTTCTTTGCGCAGATCCACAAAGAATGCGCTGTAGCCTGCCACACGAACCAAAAGGTCGCTGTAGTTCTCCGGATGCTTCTGTGCATCCAGCAGCGTTTCTCTGTCCACTACGTTAAACTGCACATGGAATCCGCCCATGACTTCTTCGGAACGCAGCAGAGCCACCAGTTTCTGTCTGCCCGCTTCATCCGCAATAAGCTGCGGTGTGAGTTTCAGATTGAGCAGTGTTCCCGCTCTGCAGTCCGCATGATTTACCTTGCAGACGGATTTCAAAACAGCAGTCGGGCCATGCTTATCGTAGCCCGGGAACGGCGACATTCCATCCGCCAGCGGTTCTTTGGCTTTTCTTCCGGACGGAAGCGCCCAGATTACCTTGCCGTGAGGCACATTTGCCATTACCGGCACCAGACCGTTAGCATAATGTGAACCGAAAATCGAGGTGTAGCTGTCTGCTGCCTCGCCGGAATACTTTACACAATCCTTTGCTATATCATCGACATACGGATCATCATTTCCGTACTTAGGAGCATCGTGAACCAGCATGTAGCGCAGATCATCATAACCTTCAAAATCCTTCTTCAAAGCATCAATCAGCTCCGCCATTGTGATTTTCTTTTCATCGTAAACCAGCTTCTTTACAGCTGCCATGGAGTCAGCGTAATCGGCAACTCCCGTTACCAACAGTCCGGGGCCTGCAAAGTATTTGCTGCTGCCCTTGAACATAATATCTTTTCCGCTTTCCATCGGACCTTCTACGCAGCAGTCGCGGAACGGCTTCGGGAGGCGAAGCTGCTGAGCTCTCTCAGCCAGCTGACTGCACCTGCAGGCGCATCCCACCAGATACGCCATCTGTTTTTTTACAGCAGCTTCGAATTCTTCATATGTCTTAAACGTCGTCGGATCGCCTGTATGCAGACCCATCTGACGGTTGAAAATATAGCTGTAGCCATCGTACAGTGCCCACTCCACAGCGGTCGGGTACGAATAACGGGAGCCTTCATTCCACTGAGTCGTCTCACCCGCCATCTGCGGAGAAACACAGCCTACCAGCGTATAATTCCACAGCTCGCTTTCGTCAACCCCGCTTCTGCGCAGCATTTCCATGGCGGATTCATCAAAGTGTACCGATGGCTGTCCCGTTCCGCAGGCAATCAGATCCGCTATCTTGAGGAGGAACTCATTGGAGTTTGCCTTGTTCACACGAATATTAATGGTAGGTGAGTTCATCTGCAGATCCATGGTTGCCTGAATACCCATAAAGGAAAGTTCATTGACGGCATCTTCACCTTTTTCATTGATACCGCCCAGAGTAACGCCGTGATACGGCTGATATCCCACATAGAATTCCGCTCCGTCCTTAGAGAGGCCGTACAGGCATTCCGCTATCTTAAGCCACAGGCATTCCAGAAGTTCCAGAGCCTCCAGATCCGTGAGGATTCCGGCTTCCTTATCTCTCTTGTAATACGGATACAGATACTGATCGAACCGTCCGATGTTGTAGCCGGAGCTGATCTCATCACAGTACAGTGCGGCTTCCACCAGGTTGATAGCCTGCACTGCTTCGCGGAAAGTCCGCGGCGGTTCCCACGGAACCCGCCGGCAGCTTTCTGCTATGGTCAGTAATTCTTGTTTTCTCGTTTCATCGGATTCTTCCCCTACCATCTTTTCGGCCAGATCCGCATAGCGGTCACTCTGAATCTTCATGGCCTCACAGGAGATAATCATGCTGCGGTAAACCTGCATCTTGTCGAAGTTCTCGATGTCGTTTCCATCAAGAGCCGCCAGCTTTGCTTCCGCTTCCTCTTTGATTCCCTTGAATCCTTTTTTCAGAATAATATTTTCAAAACCTACGGCGGTTTCGCCTCCGCCAACGGTAGTCTTGTTTTCTCCGTAAACGACGCAGGTTCCCACCGCTACATTGCGCAGCTCATCGGATACATTAGCCATGAAGTATTCCTCCATGGACTTGCCTCTCCAGTACGGGATCAGCTCATTACGGATGAGTTCTCTGTCCTCTTCCGTAATAGCGTATGGATCCTGCTGCCGCGTGTCGATCTCATCCAGCTCTGCCTCGACCCAACCGAAACAGACATCGGGGCAGAAGATGAATGATTTCGGCAGTTTGCCGCTCGTACCTACTATCAGCTCGTTCGGTAAAATGTCAATGCTTCGATCACTCATGTAATTTTTGAAAGATGTTGCCCGGCGGATAATAATATCCTCCGCTTCTGTTTCTTTATATGTACGTGTATAAATCACGCTTCTTTCTACGTCAACGGACGGTTCGAAATTCCAGAATGCGTCGCGGAGCTGATTGATTCTCTCCGTGGCACCCTTCGTCCAATGATCGTGTTTGAATTTTGTCGTCATGATGCCTTACTCCTTTTCTTTCTTATTTCCAAATCCATGAAGCAGGTCTTCCATATCGATGTTCGGATCACCGGCTTCTTTCTTCTTCTGCAGATATCCAAGAGACCGCACGGTCGCAATGCAAAGCGCTATTATAATGATTATCATCGGTACGCCCACGATAATCCAGATGGATTTTACGGAATCCTGTCCGCCAGAAGCGATCAGTGCATAAGCCAGAGCCCCCATGAAAATTCCGTACAGCATTTTGATTTTTTTAGGCGGTTCGTCTTCGATTGATCCTCCCTTTACCGTAACGTTTGCCAGCGCTGAAGATGCCGGGTCAGCGATTGTACAGAAGGAAGTACATACGGTGACGATGAATACCACGATGAGGATTTTACCGCACGGAAGGTTGCCCAGCAGCTGATATACCGTAGATGACATTCCGGATTCCTGTACCGCGCTCCATATGTCGAATTCCCCTGTGGACTGCAGGTGCATTGCCAGACTGCCGAACACTCCGCACCATACAGCACAGAATCCGCCGGAAACGAAGGTGTTTACCATAACGAACTGTCTTACCGTTCTGCCGTATGCGATTCTCGCGAGGAATACACCGATAATCGGTCCGTATACGATGAAGCTTCCTACGTACTGGAGCCACCAGTCGGAAGACCAGTTATCATCCGGGAACATAGCGTTCGTAATCATAGTTCTCTTCGGCAGCTCAGAAAGCATTACTCCGAAGGATTCCGTGGACATGTTGAGGATGAATACCGTCGGTCCGAGTATCAGAATCGCAATCAGCAGGAAGATAAATGCATAGCTTGTAAATGAAGACATTCTCTTAACGCCCTTTTCGATTCCGGATACGCAGGACATTACGAAGATAAACGTAACGATAACCGCCAAAACAAGCCACATCGCTCTGCCTGCCGTGAGTCCCGTCAGATATTCGATACCAGATCCGATCTGCATAAGGCCTACGCCCATGGAACACGCAACGCCGGCACACATGCCGAATACAATCATAAAGTGAAATACATTTCCAAGCACCTTGTTGTGTCTGCCGATGGCCAGCTCCGCAACCGGATCGTAGGACACGTGCTTCTTGAAGTTATACAGAATCAATCCGAGCACGATAGCCGGTACCGAATAGAATGTAAACTGTTCGAATGACCAGTGGAACATGGTCTGTGATACCGCCCATGTTGCCGCAGCTTCCGATCCCGGTTCCACGCCGGCTGAGCTCGCAGGCCCCATGTACTGATAGATTGGTTCGCCCAGTGCCCAGAAGATAATTCCGGTACCGATGGCACCGCAGATGGACATCGTAATCCAGCTCCACATACTGTAATGCGGCTTTGCTCCCTCGCCGCCGATTCTGATATTGCCGTACTTCGTGCAGGCCAGAATCAGTCCGCCCACGAATACGAAGAAGATCAGCAGCTCGATAGCCCATGCAAAATCCTCTCCCATCTTATACAGCAATCCCGTCAGGATTTCATAAGCCTGATCCGGAAACGCAGCTACCAGCGCGATGAAAACAACGAGACATCCCGCTGCAGAGAAAAACACGCCCTTTTTCAGTTTTCCCTGCTCTGTTTGCTTTTGTGAATCCATTTTTTCTCCTTTCAAAATATTGCCTTGATAATAATACGATAATTGTGATTTTGTTTATGCCTCTATTTATCGCAACTTCAATGCCAACTTTGGTAAAAAAAAAGACAATTTCCGCCTGCGCGCACCCTTCCACGGCTTCGAAATTGCCTTGAATTGTTGATTTTTCAACAATTCTGTTTTCTTAAATTTTCTTTTTTTCTGCAAATTTTCCCGCTCCGCACGATTTCTCCGGCTCCGAATTCCGGTGCGATTTGCGCAGAACTGTTTGGCGTTTTTTTGCTTTTTTGTCGTTCTCTGCGTTTTTTTGCGTTTTCAGCACACTTTTAAACACTTCTGCAAAGCCTCCGATTCACTCTTTGCAGCTCTACTGACTTACCGGCATCTGAAGTCCGCCCAGCATTGTCTGCATCAGCTCATCGGAAAGCAGCACGTCCCAGCCGTAATAACCATTATCGACCATCGGCAGATAGATAACCGTCTCCGTCACGCTTCCCGAGGAAGCCGCCGTCTCAATCTGCTGCACGTAGAGGTCCAGGCACTTGGCGTTGAGCGCTGTCTTATCGCCCACTTCGTCCGTGTAGAGGTTGTTCTTGATAAAATCATATGCCGCTTCATCATAAGATGCCGAAACCTGACTGAAATCGTTGCACGTCACGGTCACTTTAGCCACAGCCACATCATTTTTCGTCGCTACCTTGTCGATTTTATATGTAAAGTTCTGGAACAGCGCGTCGTCCATACGGGCAACCACGCCTTCGTCCCCCTCAACGTTGCAGATGAAATTGATATAGGAATTATCCATATATTTTTCCATGACCTGATCTTCGCCCGCCTTCAGCCCGTCGAGGAAGTCCTTGGCCGCATCGTCCGGCGATGTCGAAACGATATTGGCCAGACCGCCCTGCAGGAGCAGCGCTACAATCGCGGAAATGATTCCTTTTAATAAAAACTGCATGTTTTCTCTGCCTTCTTTCCAAGCCTTCCGAGGCTGCACGCCTCTTCGCTCAGATTTATTTTACCAAATCCCGCCGGAAAAACAATGGGAAAACATGGGAAAATTCACCTTTTTAACAGCATACCATGATATAATAGGAACATATTTTTGAAAAGCGAGTGATTTCTATGAAGAAAAATATAAAAACAAATGATGTGACGCAGTACTGCACTGCCGACGGCGAGCTCATCATGCGAGCCGGCAAAGCTAAGATTTTTTCAAAGAATGCAGCAATTCTGACGACCGTCGCCATCGTACTGTCCGCAGTGCTCTTTGCATCGGGACTGTATCTTATGGTAAACAAAGTCGACCACGCCGCAGCCGAAGCATCCGCAGCCGTTCTCAAGGAAAAATCCGAAGCGGCCACCGATGTGGATCTCGCCAATGCTCTGCGCACCTCTGCAGCAAACCGTGTCATCGCCGACGAGACCATCCCGGCATACACCAACTCCCAGATTCGCAGCATGGATGTCAGCAAACCGAGCGGCGTGACGGAAGCGGAGCTCAAGCTGATCACCAAGGGCAACCTCAAGGGCCTTGAGAGCTCTTTTATCAAAGCCGAGAAGGACTACGGCGTCAACTGCCTGTTCGTCGTTGCCATCGCATCGCTTGAAAGCGCCGACGGAACCATGTGCTTTAAACCCAACAATATGTTCGGCTTCGGCAGCAGCGGATTTTCGTCAAAAGCCGAGTGCATCAACGTCGTTTCCAAGGCTCTGGCCCGGAATTATCTGAGTCCCGGCGGCTCCCTGTACTGCGGCAAAACCATTTCCGCCGTAAATAAACGATACGCGGCCAGCTCTACCTGGGACGATAAAGTGGCCGCCCGCATGACAAGCTACTACAGCACCATCAGCAAGAACCGCAGCGCCGTGCTTGCCAAGCTGAAGTAGTCTCTATTTCCACAGTTTTTCCGGATAGTGTTCGCCTTTATCCTTCATGGACTGGAGTGCGTTTTTTACGTCCTCCTTGTCCTCTTTATATGTCACGCCGTACCACTTGTCGCGCGACGTCAGAACCTTAACCCGGGCCTTGCCCTCCTGCACCAGCCGGTCCGCAACGCCCGGCAGGAAGTATTCTCCCTTGAGCGGATTCTCCGCAAGCGCCCTCTCGAGGAACGCCGACAGGCCGTTTTGCAGCTCATTCATCATGCTCCCCGAAAATCCCCAGAAGTTCATGGATACGATGGTATCTTCCTGCAGAGGTGTCCAGCTTTCGCCATCGTCTTCTGTATATGCTATGCCGCCTGCGTGGTGCATGATCTTCGTTCTCTCGGTAACTTTTTTAAGAAAGCCTTTGTCGTCCAGCTCACAGACGCCGCGGGCCACATGACCGTTTTCCGTAACAGTGTTTTTAAGCTGATATCCCACCATGCAGTATTCATACATATCGTCGTCTTTGTGAGTCGTCAGATAGTCGTAAATCTGCACGAAGGCGTCCGGACCGTAGTAATCATCCGCGTTGATGACCACGAACGGGCCGTTGATCAGCTCTCTGCACGCCAGCACGGCATGAGCGGTTCCCCATGGTTTCTGACGGCCTTCCGGTACTGCAAAGCCCTCCGGGATGTCATCCAGTTTCTGATAAGCGTATTCAATCTCCATGAATCTGCCTGCCCGCTCGTCCACCATTTCTCTGAAAATCTCACGATTCTCTTCCTTTATTACGAATACCGCCCGGTTAAACCCTGCCATCATCGCATCGTACAGCGAAAAATCCAGGATGATTTCACCGGCATCGGTTATTTTGTCCACCTGCTTCAGGCCGCCGTAACGCGAACCCATCCCGGCTGCCATTATAATCAGGGTCGGTTGATCTGTTGCTTTCATTTTTTATCCTCTTTTCTGTTGTTTCTATTGTTTCTGTTGTTTTTCTGCAAAATTTCAATGGCCGCCATCAGTGCGGCAAATCCCAGGCACCAGCCGGCCAGCACATCGCTGGGGTAATGCACTCCCAGATAGATTCTGCTCGGTCCCACCAGCACCAGCGGAATCGCTGCAAGCACCGCCAGCACGATTCTGAGCCTGCGGTTTTCCACGTGCGTCAGAATCAGGTACAGCAGCAGGCCGTACACGAACATGCTGGTGATTGAATGACCGCTCGGAAATGAAAATCCTCCCTCGCGCACCAGATGATCGATATCCTCCGGCCGCACTCTCCGCACGAGATGCTTGATGCTTTTATTCAGTATCGTCACAAAGATGGCTCCCGCCGAAACCGGAATTCCGAAGCTCATTCGCGTCGGTTTCAGAATCAGCAGTATCAGGCATAATGCTATGACGAATTTCGTATTGCTAAAATTTGTGATTCCGATGATAAACGGCGTTAGAGCATCTCCACGCAGCCCGTAAAAGAGCTGTCTGACCGGATCGTCCAGTCCCGCCGCTCTGCCGCTTAAAACCAGCCGCAGCATAAAGCAGAAGCCTGCTAATGCCGCGGCTCCTGCAGCCAGTCTTATTTTTCTTCCGCTCGTGTTCATCCCGCGTCCGCCTATATGCTACCGGAATCTTACAGCCGTTCCGTATGCGATGATTTCCGCCGTTCCGTCCATGACCGAAGACGATGCGAAACGCATACTGATAACAGCATCCGCACCCATGGCTTCCGCTTCACCGATCATTCGCATCGTAGCAATATGTCTTGCTTCAGCGAGCATTTCCGTGTAGCTTTTAATCTCGCCGCCTGCGATATTTTTAAATCCGGCCAGCAAGTCCTTACCGATATTTTTGGACTGCACTACATTGCCTTTTACCATGCCCAATGCATCGATTTCTCTGCCCGGCACGTAATTCAATGTCATAAGTATCAATTTTCTGCCTCCCTTAATCTCATATTCAATCTCTTGTTATTATGCATAATGCACTCTAATTATAGACTATTCTTCAACCCTGCGCACCTGTTTTTTATGAAAAGGGCAGTGTCAAGTTTTTTGCAGCGGCCGCCGCAATTATTGCTGCAGCAATCTTGTTTTCTGCGGTACGAAAAGCAAATAGATTAAAATCGGCGGCCGGCTGAGTTTTTGCGGTCGGCTGCGTTTCAGCGGCCGGCTGAGTTTTGGCGGTCGGCTGCGTTAAGGATGAAAAATTGGAAATTTGAGGGATTTTTTCATCCTTAACGCAGCGAGCACAAAAATAAGGATGAAAGTCCTTTTAAAGTGCCCTGTTTAAGCGGTGATTCATCTTTATTTTTAAAAACAGGACCTTTAAAGATGAATTGCATATGAATTCTTGAAACTCCGCAATTATTTTATACTATCTGTGAAAAGTACCCGAGTTGAATCTGTACTCAGTAGGGCTGCCGTGGTATAATTAACGCAATTACCGATACCATCGCTGCTGCAAGGAGGACTAACTATGAACATTATTGCAAATATTCCCGGCGGGATTAAACTTCTCAGCTGTCTGAAGCATCTGCGCCCAAACAGAAAAAATATCGAGGCTGCCAGAGCTGCCGGAGATTTTGAAGAAGAACGAAAATGGATTCTCAAATCCACCTCTGAGTGGGGAACTCACGTCATGCAGCTGTTCGGCAGCACTCTCACTGTGTACGGGGAGGAAAATCTGCCGGAACACGGACCGGTGGTATTCGTCGGAAACCATCAGGGATATGCTGATATATTTTCTTATTTTGCCGCATTTAAGAAGTTTCAGTTTGCATTTGTTGCAAAGAAAGATCTGGGAGATTTACCGTTCTACGGCAAATGGATCGCGCGAATCCGCAGCGTGTTCATCGAGCGTGACGACCCGCGGGCTTCATTGGAAGCAATCAACCGGGGCATCGAATACATCAAAGACGGTTTTTCTCTGGTCATCTTCCCGGAAGGAACCAGAAGCAAAGGGCCAGATCCCGGTGAATTTCAGAAAGGAGCGCTGAAGCTTGCCACCAAGCCGGGTGTGCCTATCATTCCGGTTTCTTTAAACGGAAGCTACAAGATGTTTGAAGAGCAGGGACATCTGACCGGAGCACACATCGATATCATCGTTCACGAACCGATTCCGACGGCGGGGCTTTCCAGAAAAGAAGAGAAAGCGCTTCCGGATATCGTCGAAAAAATCATCGTGGACGGCGTCCGCAAGCTGCAGGAAGATCCCGCAAGCTGCGGAACTATTGAAAAATAATTTTAATATCTTGATTTATTCGCATTTTAATCATAAAATAAATGTAATGATGATTTTTGAAGGGCCGCCAGGAGCGGCTTTTCAAAAGCAATGTGGTTAGGTCACGCTAACCGCCAAAAAAGGCACATTTATTCAGCCGGATGCGGCAGCAAAGGAAGAGGAAATAAAATGGATATTTTACATCCGTCAGCAATAATCGGAACAAATGCATGGGGCTCTGCGGCGTACAGAACCATTACAGCATTATTTCGCGCGAATGGGAGAAAAACGGTCTTTTGAGCTGGTGCAAAGAAAACGATATCAGCTTTTGGGCGTGGGCAGTGCTGGAAGAAGGAATGCTGTATGCGTTGATTGCAGGGACTGCGGTGTCACTCGCCGGGCTTCTGCTTTTCGGTGTGTTTGGAGTGGGCATAAAGGGCGGATTTCGCATTGCGCTGGGCGTGATTTTTGCCATTGCGCTTCTCGTGTGCGGGAAAAGTACACAGTGGTGCGTCTGCGCCTACAACGCCTTTTCCTATGACGGAAAGCGAAAGCTCTCCAAACAGATTATCGACGGCACAGCGGAATATATTACGCTTCCCGAAGGCGGAGCGGGATTGGATGTCGGCTGCGGCAGCGGTGCTCTGACCATCGCCTGTGCCAAGCGAAACCCGCAGGGCAGAATGATCGGTGTTGACCGCTGGGGCAAGGAATACGCATCCTTCAGCCTGCCGCTTTGCCAAGATAATGCAAAGGCAGAGGGCGTGACAAATGCAGAGTTTCAGCGCGGCGACGCCGCGAAGCTGGATTTCCCGGACGAGACTTTTGATGCGGTGACCAGCAACTATGTCTATCACAACATTAGCGGCGCAGACAAGCAGGAGCTTTTGCCGGAAACGCTCCGCGTGCTGAAAAAAGGCGGCACCTTTGCCATTCACGATCTGATGTCGCCCCGCAGATACGGCGATATGCAGGCCTTTGTGAAAAAGCTTAAAGGTATGGGCTATGAGCGCGTTGAGCTGATCGACACGACCGACGGCAAATTTATGTCAAAATCCGAAGCCAAGCGCCTGATGCTGACCGGGTCGACACTTCTTGTCGGCAAAAAATAAAATAAATCGATTTCGGAGGCAAGAAAGGAGAAAGCAAAATGAAGTGGCTTATAGTAATTATATTTTGGTTTCTGTACTGGGGAATCTGCTTCCTCTGCACGGGAACGGATAAGAAAAATCTTGCAGGCCTGCGCTCTTATCCCGATGATGTGCAGACTCGTGTTAGAAAGAAGTTTCCCAAAGCCGCACCTAAAGAGAAATCAATTCCATCGATTCTCTTCGGCAACCTTGTCCTGTTTACCGTTGTATTTTCGGTAATCGGGCTGATTTTCAAACGCGTTCTCGCATTTGACGGATACCTCTCCGCGTTTTGGTATTTTCTTATATTAGGCGAAGGCTTGGGCCTTTTTGATCTGGTTGTGATTGATCTGCTCTGGTGGAGGAACACAAAGCGTATCCGGTTCTCGTTCCTGCCTGAAAAAGCGATTTATCAAAATCCGCAGAAGCATATCGGCTCGTTTGTGCGCGGTATTCCGCTGTTTGCTGCAATTGCGGCAATTTCGGCACTGATTGTGTCGCTGTTTTAAGGAGGGCATTATCACTTTGATTTAGCAGCGAAAAAAACAGAATTGCTGCAAAAGGGAGCGGGCTTCCAAAAGGATGTCCGCTCTTTTTTTCTGCAATGAAGAATTATTGATTTGTGGCGGTAAGACGAATATAATTAAAGCGAATGGATTTTATGACGGTAAAAGAAACAGCTAAGAGGGGAACAGCATGTCACAGCAAAATATTGACGTTTTATGGGATGATAACCCAATAGATATTACTGCGGAAGCAAATTTTATATGGAGCATTGCTAATAAGCTAAGAGGCGTATACATGCCGGATAAATATGGCGATGTCATTATTCCTATGACTATTATCAGACGTTTGGAATGTGCCTTAGAGCCAACCAAACAGAAAGTTGTAGATAAATTTCAGCAGAATCCAAATTATCCTGAAAAGGCGATGTACAGAATCTCCGGTTTCCAGTTCTATAACACCAGTGAATTTACGCTCAAAGAGCTTTGCAACGATGCCGATCATATCGAGGCAAATTTTAAAGCATACATAGAGTCTTTCTCTCCGAATGTGCAAAGTCTTTTGAATGATGAGGATGCCTTAAATATTGGTTCGCACATCAAGACAATGAGCAAGGGTGGATGTCTCTACACTGTGATCAAAGCCTTTTCAGAGCTTGATTTATCCCCGGATACATATGATTCCATCAAAATGGGATATATCTTTGAAAATCTTATCGGCAGGTTTTTCCAGAACGTAGATGCAGGACAGTATTACACAGGCCGAGATATTATCAAGGTGTGCGTATCTCTCCTTATTGCTGAGGGCTGTGATGATATTTTTGATGATGGAAAGATTATTACCGTATGTGACCAAGCTTGCGGAACAGGCGGTATGCTTTCAACAGCATTCAGCTATTTAACGCACTATAATCCGACCGCGGATGTAAGACTTTTCGGTCAGGAGTATAATGGTGTGTCTTACGCTATCGGACTTGCAGAAATGCTTATTAAGGGACAAAATGCCGAGAATTTCCGCCATGCAGATACTTTCAAAACAGATTGTTTTGAAGGAACCAAAATGCGATTTTTACTTGAAAATCCGCCATTTGGAACATCTTGGGGTGGTAAAGACGCCAAGGAAGGCCAGGAAGCTGCTGTAAATGATGAACATAAAAAGGGATTTAACGGAAGATGGGGAGCAGGTCTGCCCGGCACAGGCGATGCGCAGCTTATCTTTATTCAGTCTGCCATAGATAAAATGGACGAAAAGAACGGCAGAGCCGCTATTATCGAAAATGGTTCACCATTGTTTACTGGTGGTACATCGTCCGGGGAATCTCAAATCCGCAGATGGTTGTTAGAGAATGATCTGATTGAAGCTATCGTGCAGCTGCCTACCGATTTATTCTACAATACGGGTATCTCAACCTATATTTGGGTGCTTTCAAAGAATAAGAGAGAAGATCGCAAGGGCAAAATTCAGCTTATTGATGCGTCAGGCATTTTCCATAAGCTTAGAAAGCCGCTGGGCAATAAGAAGAATGAATTTGATCCGAGCGACAGAGCAAAAATCACAAAGCTTTATGCTGATTTTGAAGAGAATGAACTGGTTAAAATATTTGATAACACAGAGTTTATCTATCGAGAATATACTGTTATGCAGCCGCTTCAGAGAAGTTATTCTATTACAGATGAAAGCATTCAGAATATGCTCCAGAGCGGTGCATTAAAGACACTTTGGGATGATGCAAAGGTGTCTGAGCTTGAAGAGCAAGGTACAACGATATCTGGAAAAGATCAGAAGAAACTTGATCAATTCTACGAAACCAAGTTGTTTTATGACGGCATCCTTGCGGCACTTGATAATGCAAAGTCGGAAGAAAAGTGGCTTTCTCTTAAAGCCTTTGAGCCGGTTCTCAATAATATTCTTGCAAACGAAACGGCAGATAAAAAGCTGATCGCAAAAATAGCTGACGGCTTATCCGTTATGGATAAAACAGCTGAGATACAGAAAGATAAAAAGGGCAATATCATCTACGATAAGGCCACCAAGGATACAGAAATTGTAAAATGGGATGAGGAAATTGAAGATTATATGTCCCGTGAAGTTCTTCCGCATGTTCCCGATGCAAAGTGGTTCTGGGAAGAGGATTTAAGCAAGAAAAAGCCTGTTATTAAGACGGGTGCGGAAATCCCGTTTACAAGATATTTCTATAAATATCAGGAACCGACACCATCAGAAGAGCTGGCGGTTAAGTTTACAGAACTTGAGCTTTCTGTCAGTGAGCGTATAGCAAAGCTGTTCGGGGAGGTGTAACTATGCCTGAAATGAAAGACAGCGGAATCGAGTGGATTGGGAAGATACCGGAGGATTGGTCACTTTTAAAAGCAAAATATATATTTATACAGCGAAATCAAAAAGGCAACAAGATTAGTTTGCAACTTCTATCTCCTACTCAAAAATACGGTGTAATTCCTCAGACTCTATATGAAGAATTGACTACTAACAAGGCTGTAAAATTGAAAGAAAGCGTAAATTTAGCGGAATTGAAAACAATACACAAAGGCGATTATTGCATTAGCCTTAGAAGTTTTCAAGGTGGGTTTGAATATTCAGAGTATGAAGGAGTTGTGTCTCCAGCATATCAAGTATTTTATCCGATAAAACAAATAGCAGATGGTTACTACAAGTATATGTTTAAGGATATTGGATTTATTGAAAAAATGAATTCATATACATTAAGTTTAAGAGATGGTAAGAACATAGCTTTTTCTGATTTTGGTAATACATATATTCCTGTTCCACCCCTCACCGAGCAAGCCCGCATAGCCGATTTTCTCGATAGCAAATGCTCTGAAATTGATGCACTCACAGCCGATATCCAAAAGGAAATTGATGTTCTTGAGGAATATAAGAAGTCGGTTATAACCGAAGCAGTAACAAAGGGGCTTGAACCTGATGTGGAGATGAAGGACAGCGGCGTCAAATGGATTGGTGTGATGCCAAATCACTGGGAATGTACAAAAGGGAAATATATATTTAAATATTTGCAAAAACCTGTAAGAGATGATGACGGAGTTATTACCTGTTTTAGAGATGGAGAAGTAACGCTCAGAAGTAATAGACGAGAAGACGGCTTTACAATGTCAGATAAAGAAATTGGATATCAAGGTATAGATGTTGGAGACCTTGTTGTACATGGTATGGACGGATTTGCGGGTGCAATAGGTATATCAGATTCAAGGGGAAAAGCTTCACCGGTATTAAATGTATTGGATACTGATATGGATAAAAAGTATGTCATGTATTATTTGAGAAGTATGGCATACAGTGATGTATTTTTGGCTTTAGCAACGGGCATTAGAGTTCGTTCATGCGATTTGAGATGGAATAAATTAGCAGAATTGCTATATCCGGTTCCACCGCTTGAGGAACAGAATAAAATATCCGCATTTATAGACAAAACAATCAAAGAATCTAATGCAATAATTGAATCAAAGAAGCAACAGTTAGAAACCCTCGAAGAATACAAAAAGTCTGTAATATATGAATATGTTACCGGCAAAAAGGAGGTAACGGCACAATGATGAATGAAGTGCTTACCGAAAAGGATTACCAAAAATTCATACTGGAAAGGCTTTCCGAACAGGGATATACCATCACTCCGGCAGCTAACTATGACCGACTATTTGCTGTTGACAGAGATACTTTGTTTGAGTTCCTTTATGCCACACAGCCGGATGAAATGGCTGCACTTGAAAAGGTATATAAGGATGAACTGCGTGAGGTAATCGTGCAGAAAATCAATACTGAGGAAACAAAGCAGAGAGGTTCAAGACTTCATGTGTTAAAGCACGGTATCGAGATTGCAAATTATAAGCTGGAGCTGATGTATACTAAGCCCGCAACAGATTTTAACAAGGAACTGAACCGCCTTTACAGGGAAAACAGATTTACTGTATCCGAGGAGGTATGGGCAAGTGATAAGGAGCGTATTGACCTTGTAATCTTTCTGAATGGACTTGCTATTATCGCATTTGAACTTAAGTGCAATGCCGCCGGGCAGAGCTATCAGGACGCAATCTATCAGTTCAGAACCGAGAGAAATTCAAAGACAAGATTATTCCGTTGGAAATCCGGTGCACTGGTATCATTTGCCATGGATCTGGAAGAAGTATATATGACCACCAAGCTGGAGGAAGAATCCACATTCTTCTTGCCGTTTAACATGGGTAAAGGCGATGGCATCGATCAAGGTGCGGGTAATCCGATTTTTGAGGATAAATACAGCGTTTATTATATGTGGGAAGATGTTCTTTCCAAGGATACTTTGCTTGAAATCATCAGCAAGTATATGTTTATTGAGGTTAAGGAGAAGAAAGACCCCGTAACAGGTAAGCCGAAACGCAAAGAAACCGTTATCTTTCCAAGATATCATCAGCTTGATTGCGTCCGTAAGGTGCTTGCAGATGTTGTGGGTAATGGAACAAGTCAGAATTATTTGATCCAGCATTCTGCGGGTTCGGGAAAGACAAACAGCATAGCTTGGCTGTCTCACAGACTGGCTTCTCTGCATGATAACGACAACAAGATTATCTTTGATAATATCATCATCTGCACAGACAGAGTTGTAGTCGACAGACAGCTTCAGAAAGCCATTATGGGAATTGAGCATAAGGACGGAATGATTCGTGTTATGGATGATAAGTGCGACAGTGCAGACTTGGCATCGGCACTTTCAGGCAACACGAAGATTATTGCCACAACGATTCAGAAGTTCCCATATATCGTGGATACTGTAAAAGGACTGAAAGACAAGCACTTTGCAGTAATCATTGACGAAGCACATTCAAGTACAGCCGGAAAGAATATGGCTGCTGTTACAAGAACTCTTGGAAACAGCACAGAAGTAAAATACGATGCCGAAGATATGATTGTTGATGAAATCAGCAAGAACGGCAAGCAGCCGAACGTATCTATGTTTGCATTTACAGCTACACCGAAGCCTACTACATTCCAGCTTTTCGGCAGAGAAGATATTCATGGCAATAAGGCTGCATTTCATCTGTACAGTATGAAACAGGCTATTGAAGAGGGATTTATCCTTGATGTTCTGCAAAACTATGTGACTTATGATACCTATTTCCAGTTGAATAAAGAAATTAAAGAGGATCCTAAACTTCAGACGAATGATGCTAAGAGGCAAATCGCAAGATTCATTCAACTTCATGAGACCAACATAGCACAGAGAATAGAGGTTATCATCGAGCATTTCCGATCTACTGTTATGAATGAACTGGACGGACATGCAAAGGCTATGGTAGTCACCGAGTCAAGAGCCGGTGCAGTTAAGTACCGACAGGCATTTGAGGACTATGTCACCAAAAAAGGTTACAAGGATATTAAAGCTTTGGTTGCTTTTTCCGGCAAAGTAACTGTTGATGATAAAGAATATACAGAAGTCGGAATTAATGGATTTTCGGAGAAAAATCTTCCTGCTGAGTTTGATAAGGACGATTATCAGGTATTACTTGTTGCAGATAAATATCAGACAGGTTTTGACCAGCCGAAGCTTTGTGCAATGTATATCTTAAAGAAATTGCATGGTGTAGCGGCGGTTCAGACGCTTTCCCGTCTGAATAGAATCTGTCCGCCGTATGAGAAAAAGACCTTTGTGCTTGATTTTGCCAATGATTATGAGGATATCACCAAGGCATTCAGCAAGTATTACACAAAGACCTTGCTCAGCAACAGTGTAACACCGACCGCAATTTATGACATCATTGCAAAGATAGAGGGATATTTCTTCCTTGATCCTGCCGATGTAGAAGCATTTAATACGTTGCTTTACGAATCAGAGCATACTGCAAAAGACAAAAAGCAGATGACATTCTACCTTCAGAAAGCAAAGCGTGTTATAGATGGATTTGAAGATGCTGCGAAAGCACAATGTGCTATGGATATCAGGCACTTTATCCGTTTTTATGAGTTCCTTTTGCAGGCAAGCTGTTTTGAAGATACGGAACTTCATAAGAAATATAACTTCTTGAATTACTTAATCAGCTATATCAGAATCAATCATCCGGGCGGAGGGTATAACCTTGACGGAAAGATTAGAGCAACCGGCTTTGTGCAGAAAAAGACTGCCGAACATGAACAGGCAAATATTAAATCTGATCCGGTTATGAAATTGCCGACCGCTTATGATATTATCCTCACTCCGGCAAAAGAAGAACGCTTATCGCAGATTATCATTGAGATTAACAACCGCACAGGCAGGAATTATGACAATGATGTAGCGATTAAGGCAGCACTTCAGATTAGGGATATTATGAGAAAGTCTGAAGCCTTAAAGACTAGTGCGAAGAACAATACTGAACAAGACTTTGAGTTTGCGTTCTTTGACCATGTTGATGATGCACTCATTGACGGATTGGAGCAGAATCAGGACTTCTTTACTCTGTTATTACAGAATGATGAGATAAAGCGAGAGGTCTTAGGTTTGTTTGTAGCTGATACATATCAGAGCTTGCGGGAAATGAGTATTTAAAGGGGAAAGAGTAACGATGTCAAAGAGATTGTTGCTCATGAGCAAGTACTCCGTGATGAGATTGATGAAATCAGTTCCCGTCTGCGTGAAGAAATGCCCGGACTGCGCGGATTCTCTTCCAGAAATCTCAAACTAATGCGCCAGTTTTATGAAGCATGGCAGCCATATTTACAAACGAATGCACCATCTCTTACAAATTGCAATTCGGATGTTCAAGGATGAGTATTTTCTGGACTTCATCAATACGGAAGAACTTGATCTTTCCGATCCGCAAGACCTGGACGAGCGGGTTCTGGAAAAGGAGATTATCGACCATATCCGCAATTTCATTCAGTGTCTCGGCTCCGGCTTCTGCAGCGACCTACCGCACGGCAGGCGAGCCGCCCGGCAGCTATAAGGTGCTGGCACCCATCATTGAAGAAGTTCCGAAGATGCTGGATGAAGCCGGATTTGAAAAAGGCGGTGAATACGAACCAAAGAACTCTTGACCTGAAGTTAACTCCAGGTGTTATGCTTTAGTATGCAGAAACAATAAAACCCAGGGTGTTGACCCGGAGGAAGAAAGGAGAGCAAACTTGAATAACTTTATCTATGAAAATAAAACGAAAGTTTATTTCGGCAGCGGAAGTGTAAAGGAGCACCTCGGCAGCCTGCTGGAAAAATTCGGCGAGAACGTTATGCTTGCTTACGGCGGCGGTTCCATTAAGAAAAACGGCGTATATGACGAGATTATTGGAATTCTGAATGCTGCTGGTAAGCGTGTTGTGGAGTTCACCGGCATCATGCCGAATCCCACCTATCAAAAAGTCCGGGAAGGTGCGGAATTGGCTCGCGAAAACCAAATCGACCTGATTCTCGCCGTGGGCGGCGGCTCTGTGTCTGACTGCTGTAAAATCATTTCCGCACAGGCCGTGTCGGACGAGGATATTTGGGAAATGGAAAAGACCAGACATGCACTCCCCGAAGACTTTATCCCGCTCGGCACTATCGTTACCGTGTTCGGCACCGGCAGCGAAATGAACAACATTGCAGTCATCACCAACGAAGAAAAGAAAATCAAAGGTGCTCTTTCGGGCGCACAGGCGGAATTTGCTTTCCTTGATCCGGAATACACGCGGTCCGTTCCTATGAAGCAGGTCATATCCGGTGCTTTTGATAGCCTGAGCCATGCGATGGAAACATACTTTGGCAAGCCGGATGAAAATAATCTGTCCGATGACATCAACGAAGCGATTATGCGCAGCATCATACGCAACGTACGCGTGCTGATGAAAAAACCGGAGGATTATGAAGCGAGAAGCGAACTTGCCTGGGCTTCTGCAATGGCAGAAAACGGTATATTGAAAATCGGGAAGATTACGGATTTCCAGTGCCACCAGATAGAACATCAGCTGGGCGCTTACACAGACTGTAATCATGGTGCGGGACTGGCAGTTATTCATCCCGTTCTGTATCGCCGCATTTACAAATCCGGCGCAGCGCGCTTTGCACGCTGGGCACAAAATGTCTGGGGCATTTCTGCAAAGGGCAGTGCTGAAGAAACTGCTCTTGCCGGGGTGGAAGCATTGGCTGCGTTTATCAGGGAAATCGGCCTGCCGACCACATTTGCAGAACTGGGCATCCCTGATGACACAGATTTCCGTGCCATTGCCGATTCTACAAACATCACTGCCGGCTGCTGCAAAAAACTAACATACGATGAAATCTACGAAATCTTAAAGGAGTGTAAATAATCATGGCAAAACTTATAGCATTTTATTCAAGAGCCGATGAAAATTATTTTGATGGTTCTACGAAGTACATCAAGGTAGGAAATACGGAAAAAGCGGCAAAAATAATCGCAGAGCTTACGGGTGCTGACCTGTTCAAAATTGAGCAGAAAATCCCGTATGCGGCAGATTACGATACATGCGTTGCGCAGGCGAAAAAAGATTGGCAGGAAGCTGCAAGACCGGAACTTGTTTCCCTTCCGGAAAATCCGGATGCCTATGACGAGATTTATCTGGGCTATCCGAATTACTGCGGAACAATGCCGATGGCAGTCTATACTTTTCTGGAAAGTTTTGATTTTACCGGTAAAAAGATTTACCCATTCTGCACTCACGAGGGCAGCGGCCTCTCCGATACGGAGCAGGATATCAGAAAGACTGCAAAAGGTGCTGTTGTGAAAAAAGGTCTTGCGATTCATGGAAGCAGCGTGGACAATGCTGAAGCCGCACTCGAAAAATGGATCAAGGAAGGATGTTGAATGGTAAACCGGAAGGAGTGATTTCTATGCAGCATAAATGCCGGATAGCGGCTCCGGGAACAAAGGTATTCCCGAAACTGAAGAAAAAATATTGCATAATCTGTTTACTTCTGTCAATTTCTCTATTGTTAACCGCCTGCGGCAGTATCGGGAATACTTCAAGCAGCGGGTCTTCCGGCAGCGGGTCTTCCCAAAGCGAGGTAACCGGCGAGCGAGAAGGCTTTTCGATTCACGAAATTTCAGATGACTTGTTTGAGAGGATGAAGGAGGGGAATACTTATAAAGATGACTGCATTGTCCCTCGAGAAGACCTCCGTTACCTGCTTGTCCTCTACAAGGATAAGGATGGGAATACCCATCAGGGAGAAATGGTTGTGCATAAACTGATTGCGGAAGATGTCCTGGAAATTTTCGAGAAGCTTTACGACGCGGATTATCCGATAGAACGCATGGTGCTTCCGGATAATTACATGGCTGATGATGAAACGATGATGCGTGATAATAATTCGTCCTGCTTTAATTTCAGATTTATATCACATACAACCAAAGTCTCAAAGCACGGACTGGGAATGGCAGTGGATATCAATACATTGTACAATCCCTACCATAAAATTGTAACAAATGATGATGGCACTACGGAAGAAGTGATAGAGCCTGCTACAGGAGAACCTTATCTTGACAGAAGCAAGGACTTTGAATACAAAATAACCAAAGATGATCTGTGCTATAAACTATTTACTGAAAAAGGATTCGAGTGGGGAGGAGACTGGACAGATCGAAAAGATTACCAGCATTTTGAATTGCCAACAGATATTACGGATAAATATTCCGAAATGTATACAAAATAGGATTTCAATATTTTGTATGCAGATGCCGGTTTGCAGCACTGAAATCCCGGAAAACGAGGCGAATGAGTCAAGTCCTAAATTTGGTGTAAATTCAAAATGCTACCTTTAGGTTTAGTTTGT
>CAVCML010000025.1:0-19983 GCA_963603335.1 Bacteroidaceae bacterium
CGTCGACCTCCAGCGTGACAGGCTGGCATTCTAACCAACTGAACTACCGGACCATGGTGGACGTTATAGGGCTCGAACCTATGACCCTCTGCTTGTAAGGCAGATGCTCTCCCAGCTGAGCTAAACGTCCATAGACAATTCTTATAAAAATGGTAGCGGCGAGTGGAGTCGAACCACCGACCTTCCGGGTATGAACCGGACGCTCTAGCCAACTAAGCTACACCGCCACGCTACAGCAACTGTTCCGTCGCTGCAGGAATTATATTATCATTTCACAGCTATAATGTCAAGCTATTTTCGATTTTATTTCTCTATTTATTTAATTTTTCACAGCGTTTTTTAGCGATTTATTCATCCTCTTCATCAGGCAATGCTACCTTTGCTGCAACCGTTGCCGGAGTCTCATAGCATTTGAAACATTCATCCACTAATTTATCGGATGGCTTTGGTGTAAAAAGACTTACCACAGGTACCAGAATCATACTGGCGATCATGGCAAACGCGCCTGCATTTATCGGAGACTGCAGTACCGCAGGGAAAATCTGCGGGCACAACATTACCAGAATCATAATTCCGGCACCAAAGATAAAACTTGCCCAGCATGCGCTCTTAGTCGCCTTTTTCCAGTACAAACCATAAATGAGAGGCCCGAGGAACGAACCTGCCAGCGCACCCCAGGAAATACCCATTAACTGCGCAATGAATGTAACCGAACTGTTATACTGAATCAACGCAATAACAACCGAAATCAGAATGAATACCACAATCAGAACACGAATCATCAGCACCTGTCCCTTTTCACTCATATCCTTGACGAAATTCTTATTGATAAAGTCCAGCGTCAATGTTGAACTTGAAGCAATAACCAGCGATGAAAGAGTGGACATGGACGCCGATAATACCAGCAGAACCACAAGTCCGATCAAAGCATCCGAAAGCCCGGAAAGCATGGTCGGAATTATAGAATCATATCCATCGGCTGCAATATTAATCTGATCTGAAAACAGTCTGCCGAATCCACCCAAAAAATAACATCCTCCGGATACGATGACAGCAAACAATGTGGAAATAATCGTACCTTTCTTAATGGCATTTTCACTTTTAATAGCATAGAACTTCTGCACCATCTGCGGCAGTCCCCACGTGCCTAATGACGTCAATATAACAACACCCAAAAGGTTAGCCGGATCCGGGCCGAGAAAAGATGCGAATGCTCCGTTCATTGTGCTGACTTGCGGATCTTCCACCTCCGCCAAAGCATTCATCGCTTCTGTAAAACCGCCCTTGCTTTGCAGAACCGCTGCAATGACGGCACAGATACCGAACAGCATGATAATGCCTTGAATGAAGTCATTGATTGCGGTAGCCATGTATCCGCCGGCAATGACGTAAATTCCCGTCAAAACCGCCATAACGATGACGCATATGGTAAAATCAACGTCAAACGCCATAGCAAACAATCTCGATAAGCCGTTGTACAGAGACGCCGTATAAGGAATGAGAAAGATGAAAATCAAGGCCGATGCCCCTATTTTAAGCGACTTGCTGTCAAATCGCGATCCAAAGAATTCAGGCATGGTCGCCGAATCCAGATGCTGCGTCATGATACGGGTTCTCCTCCCCAGAACAACCCACGCAAGCAGCGATCCTATGACAGCATTTCCCAGACCGATCCACGTAGATGCAATCCCGTATTTCCATCCGAACTGTCCGGCATAGCCTACGAATACCACTGCCGAAAAATAAGAAGTTCCATATGCAAAGGCTGTCAGCCATGGACCTACGGAACGTCCTCCCAAAACAAAGCCCTTTACATCCGTGGTGTGTTTTCGACAGTATAGCCCGATGCCCACCATGACTGCAAAATATACTAATAAAATTCCAACTTTAATTCCCATAATAATTCTCCTGAAGATGATGATTTCTCTGTTTTCCTACCCGGATACTTTACTACTTATCTATTCCTGAGTCAAGGTTTTGCATATAAATACATGCTTAGGTGTTTTAACAGATTTTTTATGTAAAATAAAACAAAGGCCCTTGTGAACTGTTTTAAAGTCTTGCAGCAGCCTTTGATTCTATCCTTATCCAGTCTTTTATCCTGTCCTTAGTGATTTCTTACGCTGAAGCGTTCAGAAAGTTTCGTATATAATCTCTGACTTCCTCACTTTTGATATGGAGTACATGCGAAAATTCTTCCTCCACCAGACGTTCAGCCGTTTTTAAGGTATTACTGTCCCTCGTCGGCAGTTTTTTCCCCACTTGCATCAGTTCCTGACGTTTTCCCTGAAGACACTGTATCATGAGAATCAAATCCTGATTCACCCCATTATTGAGGATTTCATGGAAACTCTCAGTTCTAAATCGAATATCCTTCTCCCATTCCAGCGTTCTGTCCTTCATCCGCGCCAACATGGAGTTTATTTCATCCTTCGTCAATAAATCACGCATCTTAGACACTAGTTTCTGATTGTTTACCGGAACAAATATCGTCGATTTCGGATTGGACTCCGGCCTTAGGATATAATACGTCATCTCCGCCACGCTTTGAGACAGCTGCATCGGTCTAATATCCTCGATATTGCACATCCCGTTAATTCCGTAAGATACATACTCCCCTATATCAAATCCGTTTTTATTCATTTTTATGTGACCTCCTAATACTATTATAGTCACTTTTCAGCATTTTTTCAAATGGGGTTAGGAAAAAAATTTTTTAAAGACACATCCAGAATCGTTGCAGAGTGAGTCAATGCACCGCATGAAATATAGTCCACACCTATTTCCTTCAGTTTTTCGATGTTCTCCTGCGTCACGTTTCCCGAACATTCAGTCTTCGCTTTTCCTGCTGTTATTTTCACCGCTTCTTTCATATCTTCCGCTGTCATATTATCAAGCATAATGATATCGGCACCCGCTTCCACAGCTTCCTTCACCATTTCTAAATTTTCTGTCTCCACTTCTATCTTGCGAACGAACGGAGCATATTTCTGTGCCGCTTTTACCGCTTCCGCAACGCCACCCGCTGCATTAATGTGATTATCCTTCAATAACACACCATCCGAAAGATTGTACCGATGATTGCATCCGCCGCCCACTTTAACTGCATATTTCTCAAAAATCCTCATATTGGGTGTTGTTTTGCGCGTATCCAGAAGTCGAATTCCGCTGCCCTCCAAAAGCGATACCATCTGCGCAGTATACGTGGCAATTCCGCTCATACGCTGCAAATAATTGAGCGCCGTGCGTTCCCCGGAAAGAATTGCATGCGCATTTCCCGAAACCACTGCCAAACGCTGCCCTTTGCTGACCTCGTCTCCGTCTTTGCAGTAAAACTCCGCTTCTGCAAACGGATCCAGAATCTTGAATACACGCTCAAAAACATGGAGTC
Organism: Bacteroidaceae bacterium; assembly: GCA_963603335.1. Lineage (GTDB taxonomy): Bacteria > Bacillota > Clostridia > Peptostreptococcales > Anaerovoracaceae > Lentihominibacter. Next base: position 3,392 of record CAVCML010000025.1, read on the forward strand.
CCGCTATAACGCCATTTTGTTTGCAGAGCAGATCCGCTTTTGCCCGGCGATTTGGTTCAATGACCGCACAGGTTGTGACATCCTCACCGGAAATATCTTCTTCCAGCGCCATTCGAATTAATTTATCTGCATGTATTTTAAATGTAATATCATTTATCATCTTATGCCGTCTCCTTTTTGTCGCGAATGATTGCATCACGGATTTTTCTCTTGTTTTCATCCATATATCGTTCCATATCCTGATACATTGTCAAATCCAATCCATACCGCTCTGCAAGCGCATCCGTATCCTCTCCAAGCCATTCATTGAATCGCCTGAATGCCGTACCGCATTCTTTTCTCTTTGCCGCAATATCCTTTGCCGCGCTTTCTGCAAAGACCAGGCTCTCCAGCAGTGAATTGCTGGCCAGGCGATTTGCACCATGCACGCCGTTGCAGCACGTCTCACCCGCAGCGTACAGATGATTCATTGAAGTGCGGCTGCAAAGATCCACATCGACGCCACCCATAAAATAGTGCTGCGCCGGTACGACCGGAATCCAGTCCTTTGTAATATCGTAGCCCTCCCGCAGACAATGTTCATAAATATGCGGAAAACGGCTTCGTACATCCAGATTCTCAATAGGCAGAAAAGAAAGCCATACATGTTTTGTCCCGTCTTTTTTCATCTGTTTGAAAATCGCATTTGACACCACATCACGCGGAAGCAGTTCATCCACAAACCTCTCGCCATCCTTATTATACAAATGAGCTCCTTCACCCCGAACTGATTCGGATATCAAAAATCTTCGATCCTTATTCTCTGAAAACAGCGTCGTCGGATGAATCTGTACGTAACTGATATTTTTCAATCTGATTCCGCGGCGAATTGAGATTGCCAGTGCATCGCCCGTCAAATGCGGAAAGTTGGTGGAATTATCATAGATTCCTCCGATTCCTCCGCAGGCCCAGATTACATCGTCTGCAAGCACTGCATTCATCCGGTTATCTGCCGTCTTCAGCAAAATGCCGTCACATCCTTCCTCGCTGCACAGAATGTCCAGCATGACGGTATGCGTCAGAATGCGAATATTCTTTCTCCGCTTCACCTGTGCCAGAAGCTTTCCGGTGATTTCTTCTCCCGTAATATCCTCATGAAACAAAATCCTGTTTGTAGAATGCGCACCTTCTCTCGTGTAAATCAGCTGCTGCTGTTCACGTTCAAATTCCACACCGAATTCAATCAATTCTTCTATAACCGATCTTGAATTACTGATCATAAAATCCACTGATTCCGGCTGATTTTCATAATGGCCGGCACGCATGGTATCTTCATAAAAGCTGGCGTAATCGTCATCGTCCTTCTGAACGCAGATTCCGCCCTGAGCGAGGAAAGAATCACTTTCTTCCAAATCACCCTTGGTAATCATCAGCACGTCCATGCTATCAGACAGATGGAGTGCCGCAAAACATCCTGCCACGCCTGTGCCTACAATGATTACATCATATTTATCTTTCATGACATTCTTACGCCTTCTTTCTTATTTTGACAGTTCCAGCATTCTTTTCATAGGTGCATAAGCATCACGAATCAGTTCCTCATCCATTTCCACCTGCGTCTCTTCGCTTTCCAGTGTGCCGATAACTTTATCCAGACTGATTTTTTTCATGCCGGGACAAATCTGCATATTTCCTACCGTGTAAAATTTTTTATCCGGATTCCTTCTCTGCAGTTCGTGAAACACTCCTATTTCCGTAGAAATGATAAATTCATCCGCATCGCTTTCCGCGGCATAATTTATAATGCCTGATGTACTCCCTACATAATCAGCAATTTCCGTAACCTCAGGTCTGCATTCCGGATGTACAAGCACCAGAGCATCCGGCTTTGCCGTACGAGCTTTTATAATCTGTTCCCTGCGCACACTGTGATGCACGTGGCAGAATCCTTCATTGAAAATAAAATTCTTATCCGGCATCTGATCCGCAATATAATGAGCCAGATTCTGATCCGGGATAAAAAATATGTTCTTATTCGGAAGTGCCTTAACAATTTTCAACGCATTTGATGATGTCACGCATACATCGCTTGCTGCTTTTAATTCTGCTGTAGAATTAACATAGCATACCACTGCAACGTCTTCATATTTCTCACGCACTTTCGCAATCCGCTCCGCATCCGCCATATGCGCCATCGGACAATCCGCATCCGCCGCCGGAAGCAGTACTTTCTTACCCGCATTTAAAATTTTTGCACTCTCTCCCATAAATGAAACACCGCACAAAACGATAATTTCCGCTTCCGCCTTAGCAGCCATTTCACTGAGATAATATGAATCGCCCACATAATCGGCTATATCCTGTACTTCATCCGGCACGTAGTAATGTGCCATGATTACCGCATTTTTTTCTTTTTTTAATTCCCGGATTCTCCGAATCTTTGATTCCATTGTGATGAACTCCTTTACTCATGTCAAATTGACTTGAGTATATCATCTTTTTCTCGTTTTGACAAGACTTATATCTTTACGGATGTCTTGACACCCGATTGTCAAGCATACCCAAAGTATGCTTAAATCTTAAAACCTAAGACAGATTTACAGCTCCTCAACCATCTCTTCAAGCGGTCTGTAAGTATTGTGCAATTCTTCGTTCGGCTTTGCTTTCTCGGACGGATAGCCCATAGGCAATAGACAAACCGGCTTGATTTCATCCGGCAGCCTAAACATCTTCGCCACTTCATCTGCCCGGAAACCTCTGACCCATACGGATCCGATTCCCAGCTCCCACGCTTCCAGCATCATATGCGTACACACGATGCTGGCATCCATCTGCCCGGAACTGAATCCGAAATCATGACGGCTGTGCCATGCCCTGCGTTCATCGGCACATACCAGCAGAACCACCGGTGCATTATATGCATACTTAGTCAGAAAGCGAATTTTTTCCAGCGCATCTTCACTCTTTAAAATATAGATCTTCTGCGGCTGAAAATTCAGTGCTGTCGGTGCCACCTGTCCTGCCTGTAAAATCTTCTGCATTTTTTCATCTTCAATAGGCTGTTGAGAAAATGAGCGTACAGAATAACGTTCCTTGGCAAATTCTAAAAAATCCATAACCAATCTCCTTTCATTCATCGAGGTCCTCATATAGGCCAATCAGCCCAATTCTTCAAGCTGGCTGCAAAGTTTATCCACAGCTGTCAGATCGTTCTTTTTAAATGCTGCCGCGATGGAAGCTTCAAGCTCCTGCTTTTTTCGATCGGTTTCCAGATATGCCGAATCAAAATACCTGTCATATACCATCTTTCGGAATTTACGCGTCCGCATTCGCCTCACGGTATTATCTTCCACCAGCAGAATGTAATCTGCGCATCCCGCTGCCAAATAGAAATCATGTGTCACCATGAGCACTGTTCCTTTATACTCCGCAATTGCCTTTTCCAATGCCGTCTGCGCGTATAGGTCCAGGTGACTCGTCGGTTCATCCAAAATCAGAAATTCCGCATCCGATGCCGCCAGCAATGCAATCTGCACCAGGTTCTTTTCGCCTCCCGAAAGCTGTCCGATTTTCTGATCCATGCATGCCTCCTGCAAACAGTACCGTTTCAGGTAGTGACGAATTTCATCACGTCCTGCGCCGCAAGCTTCCTGCAAAGTCTCAAATACGGTTTTATCTTCATCCAAGCCTTCTTCCTGCAGCTGTGATAAGCAGGCATATCGAGTTTCTTCGTCGATGTGAATAGCCGGGTGATTGTTCTGCAGAATATCTCTGATCAGTGTTGTCTTACCGGTTCCGTTCGCTCCAATCAGCGCAGCTTTTTCTCCTGCCTGCAGCTGAAAATCCACATGCTCCAGCAAATCTTCTCCAAATGAAACCTGATAATCGGTAATCGCAAGCACCGTTTTTTCAGCTGAAGCTTCTGTTTCTACCTTTGGCAGCTCAATCTCCGGCTCACGTATCTCAATAAAAGGCTCCTTGATTTGTCTTGCCGTCAGACGATCCAGCTGTGTCTGTTTTGCGTTGACTGAACGCCCGATGACCGGATTCACCTTTTCCGTAGCTCTCTTGCGCAGAATATCCACCATCTCCTGCGTCCGTGCGATTTCCTCCTGCTCCTCGATATGCTGCAGCTTCAACGCCAGCTTTTCCCGTAAAACAGAGCACCTGTATTCTGTATAATTCCCATCGAACTCCTGCAAATCCTCATTTTCCAAATGAAGTATCTTGTTGAAACAATGGTTCAGCAAATACCTGTTGTGCGTAATGACCAGCATCGTTCCCTTATGTTCATTAATCATCTGAGCCAGACCGCCCAGATTTCCGAAGTCCAAAAACACATCCGGTTCATCCAGCACAAGCAAATCGGGAGCCTGCAGCATCTCTCTCATAATCTGCAGAAGCTTGTATTCTCCGCCGCTGATCCGCGAAAGCTCTGTATCAGCCAGCTTGCTCATGCCGGCGACTGCCAGCTGCTTTCGGATTCTGCTTTCATAATTGTCCCCATCCATGGCTTCATTCTGATCGAGAAGTGCCTGATATTTCTCATACAGCTCATCCAATACCTCAGCCTCTGCCATCTCAGCGCAAACTGCCGCAATCTTCTCCTGCAGCGCTGTAAATCGTTCACACAGATATTCAAACACCGTACAATCCGCAAACTTATCCCTCACACTGAACTGAGCAGCATAGCCGATGCGGCAGCTGTCATCCCGCAGAATTTTACCATCATAAAGATATTCTCCCGGATGAATAAGGATTTCCGCCAGCGTAGACTTCCCCGTTCCATTGCTTCCGATGAGCGCACAATGCTGCCCTGCCTCCAGCGTGAAGGAAATGTCCTTATATAAATCTTTTGCAGGAAACCCATAAGAAAGTTTTTCTACCTGAATCATGTCACTCTTCCCCATTACAATAATAATTACAAAATTTCCTTGTTAAAATGACCTCTCGTATCCGTCTGTCTGTTAAACACGGATTTATCTAATTCGCCATTTAGCTTCTGCTGTGCAAAACCTATGATTTTCTTTACCTCCTGCACGGATTCAATGGTAAAGTTTAATCTAAACGCTTCCACTCCGCTGATCTGCTGCATTTCATCCAGCAGATTCAAAATTTTGCCGTTTAACACAGTAGTTGAACAATCCAAATGGCTAAGTATCGGGAATTCCCCATATTCATCCTTAAGTTCATAGTTTCGTTTTCTGCAGGCTCCGCACTGTCCCATTTTTTTCAGCGGACAGTACTTGGTAAAGAGCAGCGGTGCACGGCCGTATACAATCATCTCAAGCGCCGGACTTCCGCCGTTTGCTGCGCGGTACGCTTCAATCAAATCTTTAATCTGATGACGGTTCATCTCATATGAAAGCGTCACGCGCTTTGCACCGAGCTTATGCAGCTCATAACAGCTTGCCGCATTGACTGCATTTAATGAATAATCCGTCACGAACGGATTTGTGTCTCGATAACGATAGATGCCGCCGTATCCTCCAAGCAGCAGTTCCCCGTCTCTGTCTTCATATGTATTTTGATTTCTGCGAACAATATTATCAAAATACACGTCTTTTATACCGCAGGCCCTGCAGGCCTCATACTGTTCCTGTGTTGTCACAGCCGCTGTCAAGTACGGTTTTTGCAGCGGAAACGAAATCGGCTCTTTCGGTGCTTCATGCTTTTTCCGTTTCTTCCACTTTGCCAGCTTTGCATCGTAAAGATGTTGAACAATCTGACGTCTGGCACCATTCAGCAGCTTTGCAGGAACAAATGCGTTATAGGATTCAAATTCCACATTGCCGAGAGCAAACACCGTATCATTCAATCTTGAAAGCTGTTTGACTATCTGCTGCTTCGATGTTGGATTATTTACAGCTTCCTCCAGAATCTCCTCACTCTCATAAAGATACTGCATGCCAAATCCTTCCGCATCGATAATCAGTGCCGCTCCCGGATACGCGTAAACCTTTAAATCCAACGGGAAACGCCGGAATTCACTGTTATGATCCGACTCAAGCTCTTTATAAAACAGATAATCTTTTGTCTTGTAGACCACGTCGCCGGGCGACAGTTTCTCTTTTATTCTGATGCAGCAGGTCTTATCTGCCTGATTAATCAGCCTGCCTTCTCTGTCATACATCCGAGCCACCGACAGATTCACATCCTCATTTTCGTGATCAATCCTGATAATATCATTCTGATGCAGCGTCTTTGTCAGCATCAGTTCATACATACCCTTAAACGATCCCTTCACTCTGCCGATTTCATAGCCGAAATTATTTGGTCTTCGAATATTTGTGATATTGCCCGGTTTTTCTCCGAACATATACCCCTTAGTATACGTTCTGTTGAAGGTTTTCTGCAAAGCCTCCTTATCTGACAGATCTATTTCTCCGTCCAGCGCCCTGCGGTATCTTGACGTCACATTAGCCACATAAGCGGGTTCTTTCATCCTGCCTTCAATTTTCAGAGAGTCTGCAGCTTTCAGTTCTTCAATATAATCGATGGTGTTTAAATCTTTCATTGAGAGAAGGTATCCGGATCCGAATGATTCACCCGTCTCGCGGTCCAGCAATTCGTAAGGCTTTCTGCAGGAACCAACGCACCTTCCCCGGTTGCCGCTCCTGTATCCTATAAGCCCCGACATAAGGCAGTTTCCCGAATATGACACGCACAATGCGCCATGAACAAACACTTCAATCGGAATTCCTGAAGTCTTTCGTATTTGCTTCACATCTGCAAAGTCCACTTCACGAGCCATCACTACCCTGTCTGCGCCAAGCTCCCTGCAGAGCAGCGTTCCTTCAAGATCATCAATTCCCATCTGAGTGGAGCAGTGTACTTCCATATCCGCAAAATTTTCGGAAACATAATCAAATACCGCCAGATCCTGTACAATGATTCCATCTGTTCCTATAGAATTCAGTTCCTCAAGCTGCTGCTTCATGTCACTGATTTCTTCTTCAAAAACGATGGTATTCATGGTCACGTATATTTTTACATCTCTGAGATGGGCGTAGCGAATCGCCTCTGCGAGAGACTCCATGGTAAAGTTATCCGAATATGCACGGGCTCCGAACTTCTCCAGTCCCAGATATACTGCATTACACCCATTGGAGACAGCTGCATGCAGAGCCTCCATATTGCCGGCCGGCGCCAGTAATTCCGTCATGTGTTTTCCTCCTATTTTGTCTTCAATTCTTTCCACATTTGGCTGTAAACGGCCGTAGTTTCATCATCAAGAGTTTTATATATTTCACACTTTTCCAGCACATCCTGATCCGAGAAAATCAGCGAATCTTCCTGTACCTCTTTGTCAAGGTTATTAAACACCGCTGTATTCGGGGTCGGATAATATATTTCCTCAAAATTCTTCAATGCCACATCTTCTCTGCAGAGATAATCCAGAAACTTCTGTGCACCCTCGTGGTTCTTGCCTTTTTTCATCATAATCCAGGAATCAACCCAGATATTTGAGCCCTCCTCCGGCACCACATATTCCAGATTGCTTTCATATTCGTTAGCCAGATATGCCTCTCCCGAATAGCAGACTGCCAATGCCGCATTCCCTGCCACCATTTCTTCCCGAACTTCATCGACAAAATACGCCTCCACATCCTGCTTCTGCTTCAGGAGCAGATTCTGTGCCTCCTTCAGTTCTTTACGATTCGTCGTATTCAGGGAATGCCCCTGATATTTGAGTGCGCACATATATGCATCGCGAATGCTGTTCTGCATGATAATCTCCCCGGCATATTCACCGTTGAAGAGGCATTCCCAGCTGGTAATTTCTTCGTGAATCATGGACTTGTTGTATAAAATCCCCACCGTTCCCCAGAAATACGGTATGCTGTACTTGTTTTCCGGATCGTATGTCTGAGAAATCTCCCAATAAAAGTCCCCGATATTATCCACGTACTGCATCTTGCTGTAATCCAGCTCCACAGCTTCTCCCTCTGAAATCAAACGTTCAATCATATAATCGGATGAACAGATGAGATCATATGGAATCGTACTGGAAGTGTACTTTGAATACATTTCTTCCGGCGTCGTCGCCTCCTCATACAGCACTTTAATACCCGTCTCCTTTTCAAAGTCACGCAGAACGGATGTATCGATATATTCTCCGTAATTCAGCACCGTTATGGTGTTGCCTTTACCGCTCTCCGACATATCTGCCGAAGATTCCTCTTCCCCTGTATTGCCGCATCCCATCAACAGACCCAACAGTAATCCGGCTGTCAGCAGGCTGACAACAAGAAGAATCCTATTCTTTATTTTTTTCATTCCAATGAAGCCGCCTTTCTGTTTTTAATCTGCTTTTGTCTATGTTTCTGCCTGATTTGCGGCATATAATTGACAAGCAGCAGAATCAGCAGTACTACAGCAAAAATCAATGTGGACAGAGCGTACATTTCCGGCTTGATTCCGCGTTTCAATTCTCCGTAAATCATCGTAGACAGGGTATTTATTCCTGCGCCCTTTGTAAAATAAGTAACAACAAAGTCATCCATGGACATAGTCATTGCCATAAAAAATCCACTGACTACCGCAGGAAAAATATTAGGCAGAATCACCTTGAAAAATGCCGTCACGCTGCTCGCCCCCAAATCACGCGCAGCTTCATAAACACTCACATCCATCTGCCGCAGCTTCGGCAGAACGCATAGAACCACATATGGGATGTTAAATGTCACATGTGCCAATAAAATACTCACATATCCCAGATTGGTGAATCTTGAAAACCACAGCATCAATGCGATACCCGTTACGATGTCTGCATTGAGCATAGGAATATTCCCCACTCCCAAAGTCAAAGAATAGCTTCTCTTTTTCATAGCGTCAATGCCCACCGCTGCCAGTACGCCGATTACCGTCGCAATAAATGCAGAGCCGAACCCAATGGTAAGCGTATTCTGCAGTGCAGCCATCACATCGCTGTTCTGAAACAGCGTCTTGTACCACTCAAGTGTAAATCCGCCCCATACCACGCGTGAACGTGAATTATTAAAGGACAACACTACGAGCACCGCAATCGGAATGTATAAAAATGCGATAATCAGCACCAGATAAAATTTCATAAAAAAGTGCTTGCTTCTTACCATACGCGTCGTTCCTTTCCTTCATCTTCACCGGAAGCAAACAGCATGCTGATCAGGACGAAAATCATAAGTGCAATCGAAAGTCCCGATCCCAGATGCCAGTTCATGCTTGTGGAAAATTCCTGTTCTATGATATTACCGATAAGCATAACCTTGCCCCCTCCCAAAATATCAGGGATAGCAAAAGAGGTCAGCGACGGCACAAATACCATTGTAATACCGCTTATGATTCCCGGTTTTGTCAATGGAATCATAATTCGCGTCAGCACATCTTTAGGCGGTGCACCCAGGTCCCTTGCCGCTTCTATAACATCTTCCCTCAAATCTGTCACAGCATTGTAGACCGGTAAAATCATAAACGGCAGATAATCATACACCATCCCGATAACTATGGCCATACTGGAGTTTGCCAGTTCCTGACCCGGAAGTCCCAGTGCGCTCAGCGCACCATTGATCAAACCGTTTCTGGACAGCAAAAGCTGCCACGCCATAATGCGCAGTATAAAATTAACCCACATAGGCAAAATAACAATAATTGCCATCATCCCTCGTTTGCCGATATTGAGTTTTCGTAAAATCAGCGCCAAAGGATATGCCAGTACCAGACAAATTCCTGTACACAGCACCGCAAGCCACAGAGCCAGCAGAAGCGCTTTGCGGTGCACCGGCTGGAAAATTGCCAGAATATTACTCATGGTAATGCCGCCGCTTCCATCTCCCAGCGCATAAAAAACAATCATCATAATCGGCAGCACAGTAAAACCTATAATCCAGACGATATAAGGTCCTGCCAGCAAACTTCTTCTATTCATTGGTATTGATTACCTCCTGTGCCGAGGATGTCGGTTTGTGCATAATCTGAATGTTTTCCGGCTTCACATAGATGCCCACCTTCGTTCCTGGATGATAAGCCGTTGTGCTGTGAGCCAGCCATTCAAATCCACCGGCCTGCACCTTCATCTCATAGTGCACGCCTTTAAACAAAATAGAAGTAACCTCTCCGTCCAGCATTCCGCTGCCCGGTTCTTTAAATTCCATATCTTCCGGACGAATTACAACATCCACCCGTTCATTGCAGCTGAATCCGGAGTCCACACAAGGGAATGGTATGTTCAGTATTTCCACCAGAAAATCCCTCGGCATTACACCGTCAATGATATTGCTGTCTCCGATAAAATCCGCTACAAATGCATTTTGAGGTTCATTGTAGATATCTACCGGTGTACCTATTTGCTGGATTAATCCCTGATTCATGACGATGATTCGATCGGACATGGTCAAAGCCTCCTCCTGATCATGCGTAACAAATACAAATGTGATTCCCAGCTCATTCTTGATGTTGATCAGTTCCCTCTGCATATCCTGCCTCAGTTTTAAATCCAGAGCCCCAAGCGGTTCATCCAAAAGAAGCACCTTCGGTTCATTGACAATGGCTCTGGCGATGGCAATACGCTGCTGCTGACCGCCCGATAAGGACATGGGATGTCGATCCTCAAACCCCTCCAGATCCACCAGTTTCAATGCATATTTAATTTTATCACGGATATATGCGCTGCTCTTTTTCTTCAGCTTCAATCCAAACGCAATGTTTTCTGCCACACTCATATGCGAAAACAGCGAATACTTCTGAAACACCGTATTTATATGCCGTTTGTCCGGAGATAAATCGGTAATATCCCTGCCCTCAAAAATCACCCTGCCTTCGTCCGGAGTGATAAAGCCTCCTATCAGACGCAATGTTGTTGTCTTCCCGCAGCCGGACGGCCCCAGCAATGTCACAAACTCATTTTTCCCGATGTCGATACTCAAATCATCCAAAATTTTTCTTCCATCAAAAGACTTTGACAAATGCTCCAGCTTCAAAATTGCCTGTTCCATTCAGTTACTCCTCATCCATGTAATTTTTATTAAAAAGTCGGCGGTGTGCTGACCCAGATCAGTTTGGCACGGATACCGCTCATGTTTGCAATCGAGTGTTTTTTATTGGCGGAAAAATAAAAGCTTTCTCCGCTCTTGACTCGGTAGACATTTTCTCCCAGTCTCAGCTGAATCGTTCCGGAAAGCACATATCCGAATTCCTCACCCTCATGAGGTTTATCCTCCGCAAGTTCCTGCTTCGGCTGAAGCACCACCAGAAGCGGTTCCATCTGATTCTGCTGTGCATTGGGTACAATCCACTGAATGCTGTTTCCCGCTTCATCAATCTTCTCGAAGAACGCTTTCTCGGAATATACCACATGCTCTTCCTCCGTCTCCCGAAAGAACTCGGAAGGCGTTGTTCCCAGACATTCAATGAGATCGAGAAGCGTCACCACCGACGGAGCTACCTGTCCTCGCTCAAGCTGCGAAATATATCCCTTCGTAAGCTCTGCCCGATCAGCCAGTTCCTGCTGCGTCAACCCGTTTCGGTTACGCAGATCTTTTATTCTCTCTCCGATTCTGCTATTCACGTAACTTGGTTCCATATCTCTGCTTTCTTCCCGTTTGTGATAAATATATCAAACAAAATGTAATTTATAACTAAACTTTATACTGCGACTTCAATTGTACTATTTCTAAACAAAAAGTCAACTATTATTATCCTTTTCTTCTGCAATTCCCACCGTAATTTCCGTAATGAAATCCTCTTCCGATGAAGCTGCAAACCCATCGACAACATACCGCTCCATGAACTCCTCCTGCAAAGCGATTCCATGCTCTCTGCTGTATTCCAGCATTCGTTCATACGCCTCTCCCGTATTGTTCCACATTCCCCTGTGATATCCGATTAAATAACGCCCCGGCTTCATCGTCATATATGGGATTCGCAACGGCTTCCTTCCAAGAAGGAGCAGGGTATTATCGTAAGATGCATACTGTCTTTTCTCTATCCTCGAACGATGCTGAAATACTGCAAAATGGTACACAGCCTCCGGTTCGGCTTCCATCAATTGCTCGATAAGTTTTGACGATTTCACATAAATCTCCCGATCCGTTCCATCAACTATTTTACTGTAAAGATAATACCGCTCAGGCAAATTCACTATTCCGATCTGCGATGTATCAAGGTTCAATGATTCCCATATCATCTCGCGATTCCGCTTCAGCCATCGCTTCATGCTCTGCAGCTTCTCCATTTCTTTGTTGATCTGCATTTCCCGCTCTGCAAAAAGCTGCTCCATCATCTGCGGATTACGATTTTCAAGGTGTGCACGAATTTCCTTAAGCGGCATTCCCAAATCCCTAAGCATCAAAATTGCTTCCAGCAAGTCCGACTGATAAATCGAATAATACCGATAACCGTTAGCTTTTACAATCTCGGGCTTCAGAAGTCCAATCTTATCGTAATGAAATAATGTATCCTTGGAGATTCTCATCATACGTGCGAATTCCCCGGTCGTCATATATATATCCTTCTGCATATTTTCTCCTTTTTAACTTGACTATAGTGTAACACTATAGTATACGCTATACTTTGTCAAGAGCGTCAGTTTCATGGACAAAAACAGAAAGAGAGCAGCAGAAAATATGAACAATTCCATCAGCCAGCATTTTACAACATTATCATTATTAAAATTTGCGGCACCATCTATCATCATGATGATTTTTATGTCACTATATACAATTGTGGATGGAATTTTCGTCTCACGCTTCGTCGGAAGCAATGCACTGTCTTCGCTCAACATCGTATACCCTGCTATCAATATAGCTATCGCCATCGGCACCATGTTTGCAACCGGAGGCAATGCAGTCATCAGTAAATATCTTGGGGAAGGCAATGTGCGGAGAGCCTGCCAATGTCTGAGCCAGTTTGTGCTGTTCTGCATGTCACTCAGCCTCCTGCTTCTTGTCTTTGCAATACTGTTTGCAGCGCCTATTTCGCGTTTCCTCGGCGCCACGGATATTCTGATAGATGATGCTGTCATTTATCTCCGTATCGTCATGGCATTCGCCCCTGCCTGCATCCTGCAGACACTGTTTCAATCTTACTTCGTAACAGCAGGGCATCCCGGCATGGGGCTCGGTCTGATGGTTGCCGCCGGACTGACCAATGCCGCCCTGGACTATGTTTTCATTGCAATGCTGCACATAGGTGTCGCCGGTGCAGCTCTTGCTACCGGAATCGGGCAATGCATCCCTGCGGCTGCAGGCATTATATTTTTTCTGTTTACAAAAAAAGAACTCCGCTTCACTCGCTGCGGATTCTATCCAAAAGAGACAGCAAAGGCAGCGTTCAACGGTTCTTCCGAAATGGTGACCGAGCTGTCCACTGCCATTCTGACTTTTTTATTTAATATAATTCTCCTGCGGCTGGCAGGTGAACACGGCGTTGCTGCCATAACCATCCTGCTTTACGGAGAATTTCTGTTTAATGGATTTTATCTGGGATTCGCCATAGGAGTCAGTCCCATCATCGGATTCCAGTATGGCGCTAAAAACAGATATGAGCTGCGCAGGTTATATAAAATCTGCTTCACGTTTGTAGCTGCATCTTCACTGTTTATGTGCATACTGGCATTTCTTCTGTCGGAGCCGATTACGTCCGTATTTACAAAAGATCCGCAGACATATGCGCTGGCTTCTGTCGGCTTTAAGCTCTTTGCCTTAAACTTCCTGTTCAGCGGACTGAACATTACATCGTCCGGTTTTTTCACAGCGCTTTCCAACGGAAAGACCTCTGCAGTGATCTCATTCTGCCGAACGCTTTTATTCACCACGCTGGCCCTGACGATCCTGCCGCAGTTTCTCGGCATTACAGGTGCATGGATTGCAATGCCTGTCGCTGAGCTATGCACTTTACTGATATCCATTCCGATTCACTTTAAATACTTTCTGCGGCCGGGAAAGCATAATTACATTCTGGAACCAATGCTGCCGTCTATTTCAGCACCAGAAAAACGTCCATAAGATAGTCCCTCAGATATTCCGTGATGGCACCCATGGCAACATGCATGGCGTCCTCTCTCGGATATCCGTAAATTCCGGATGAAATCAACGGAAATGCAATGGATTTGCAGCCTTTTTCTTTGGCTGCCTTCAATGCATTGATATATGCATCGTGAAGCTGCTCTTCTTCATGATGCATTCCGCCACGCCATATTGGTCCTACCGCATGAACTATATATTTCGCCTGCATACTATAAGCTCCTGTCACAACAGCGCTTCCTGTCGGACATGGTGCCAGCTTTCGGCATTCTTCCTCGAGCCGCGGATCATCCGCTGCTGCAAAGATTGCACCGCATACGCCGCCGCCCCGGGCCAACTGTTCATTGGCAGCGTTTACCACTGCATCAACATCCATTACAGTAACATCTCCATTTACAACCACCTTTAAAGCCATGATTCGTCTTCCTCCTCTATTGATTCCTGTATACCTTGTGAACCATTTTCTGTCCAATGCCTACCGTTCTGCTGCAAACTGCATTTCCCATGGAAAAAATCCTGGCACATATTTTGTCGTATAAGAAGTCGATAATTGCATGGTATGCCGTATGCAGCACAGGGCGCGAAAATATGCAGATTGATATAATTGCCAGTCCAAAACTGAGCACATAAGTAAATACGTTTCCATCTCCCGGCAGATTCATTTCTTCAATGAGATACCGAATAGGTATATGGCAGATATACACAGTCATGGTTCTCTGTCCGATACCGGTGCAAAACAGCTTGCGGTTAGGAATGAGATTGATTAAAACTACCAGCCATCCCAGAGAAACGATGCAGAGAGCCATACGGATTACCATACCCATTATATTGCTGAGATGATAGATGGAGTATCCATCTTTGAGATGCCACATTTCCACCGGAATCACATTGGTATACGCCGTCAGAAATGAAAACATCAGTAATACTGCCAGAAGCGGTATAATCCATTTTTTCGATATGCTCCGTATTTTTTCTATGTGCTGCCAATTCATTTTATATCCCAGCATAAAGAAAAAGAGGAATGAACAAATCCGACCCAGTGCCAGCTCTTTTCCCAGCGAGGAGAAACAGCCCGAAGCAAGCAGAAGTCCCGCACTAAAAAACAGCACGCCCGGAATCTTTGCTAAATCCTTTATCATAAACCTATACACAAATAAAACCAGCAAAAACCATAATGCATGGCTCGGCGACATCAAATCGAACTTCGCAACGCCGAACACGCCCAGCCGCACCAAAAACATTATCGGCATGAGCAGAATATACGGCAGCAGAAAATTCTTTGCAGCACCCAGACGGCATTTATCCGTATTCTTAGAAAAATACCCGGACACAAAAAGAAATCCCTGCATTATAAAAGAGAAGGCTATGATGTAAAAAAAGCCTCCAAAGCTGCTTACATCAAAGCTTCCGCTGATTCTGACATAATGCGCCGAAACCATAAAAAATACCAGTACGACTTTCATGTTGTCAAACAAATAATTTCGTTCTTTTTCACCTGTAATTTGCATGTACTTAAATCCTTTTTGTTGTCAGTTTCAAAAATTGTGATAGATACAGTCTATATCTTTTTTATGAACTGTAATTGAATCTCATGTGTGGATAGGATGATGATATGACAAAGATAATTTGCTAAGCATCGATAATTTCATGAAGTCTCCAGCATAATTCATAGGTCGATTTTGTGCTGGAAAGTATGGCAATTCCCTTTTCCATAGCTTTCTCAACCGTTGTCGATCCGGGATTTATTCCCTCCGGCACAATGATGCACGCCGCATCATTAAGTTCCGCCACTGCAAGCACATTAAGATGCGTCTGCACTGTAATCCATATATTTCCCGCTCCGCAGCAGCTCATAACACGACTTAAAAAATCACAGGCATATACACCTGTCACTTCTTTATCTTCCGTAATTTCCGTAACTGTCTCCAATTGCAGCACTTCCGCTATTTCACTGATTTTCATGTGTTCTTACCCTCTCTTATGTAAATGATCATAATGACTTTCGTTCCCTGGCCTTCTCCTGTCTCAATAGAAAGGACATCACTGTTTTTCTTGATGTTGGGCAGCCCCATTCCTGCACCGAAACCCATCCTGCGCACCTGTTCATCTGCCGTAGACCAGCCTTCCTGCATTGCAAGGTCCAAATCGGGAATACCGCTGCCGGAATCTTCTACTACCATTTCAATTTTCTGATCACTGATATCAACATGAGCGCTTCCTCCGCCTCCGTGGATAAATGCATTAATCTCCGCTTCATACATGGATATTGCTGCTCGTTTTACCAAAGAAGGCGCTACGCCCAGCTTCGTCAGCGTTCGCTTCACACTGCTGGAAGCCTCTCCTGCCATATCAAAATTATTCCCATCAATTAAAAAATCCAGTCTCATGCGTCTATTGTAGTACTTTTTCTTGTTCACTGCAATCAGGTTTTTTCTATATCCGACAACATAGTCAAAAAATGTTGGATGACAAAACTTAAACAACACAAAAGCAACACAAAAGTTAAAAAGCCAAAATAATAAAACAAAAGAACAAAATAATCTGTGAAATTCGGTGTGGAATCCCACATAATTTTCTGAAAATATCGTTAGGATTTAATGACCGGAATGTGAA
>CAVCML010000026.1:0-31394 GCA_963603335.1 Bacteroidaceae bacterium
AAACATGATGGTTAACATTGTTTCCGTCCCCTTCCGGGGTTCTATTGGTTTCTATTGGAAGATGGAACAGAAAAAAACTTTGACCGTGTGGGTTTCCGTCCCCTTCCGGGGTTCTATTGGTTTCTATATGATTAAAATCTGCCGATTGCAACGGCTTGAATTTGGTTTCCGTCCCCTTCCGGGGTTCTATTGGTTTCTATTTGTATGACTTGATGATTGCAAAGGAGGATAAAGTTTCCGTCCCCTTCCGGGGTTCTATTGGTTTCTATTGTTTCCAAGCGTTTTTCACTTCACTTGATGTTGTTTCCGTCCCCTTCCGGGGTTCTATTGGTTTCTATGACGCATACTCCGATGAAATACAGGCATACATCCGTTTCCGTCCCCTTCCGGGGTTCTATTGGTTTCTATAAAAAGAATGAAATGAGAATCGAAAAAATTAAAGCGTTTCCGTCCCCTTCCGGGGTTCTATTGGTTTCTATGGAGGTACGAAATGACAATTGCAGAGATTATGGAAAGTTTCCGTCCCCTTCCGGGGTTCTATTGGTTTCTATGAAAGTCAGAAAAGATAACTTCATGTATATGCAGTTTCCGTCCCCTTCCGGGGTTCTATTGGTTTCTATGGAGGTACAAAATGACAATTGCAGAGATTGTAGAAAAAGTTTCCGTCCCCTTCCGGGGTTCTATTGGTTTCTATGTAACCTCCTTTCTGTACTTAGTATAACAGATTCGTTTCCGTCCCCTTCCGGGGTTCTATTGGTTTCTATCCTGCCTTCCGAATCGCGCTGATTGCAAGGCTTTGCTGAAGGATTTGCGGCTGAAAATGAAAATGCCGCAAATCCATGAAAAAAACTCCTTTATAATCGCTATAATGATTGAAATTTACACAGCGGCTCAAATTATACAATTTCAATATCGCACGCTCCCATCTGATACAAACATCCCTCATATTCCGTCAGCTTACAGGTATGCGGAGAAACGCCTATTTTATAATCCAAACCGTGTTTATGTTCCATCTGTGCATTTCGCGGCAGTTTAAGGTTCAGGATGCTTCCTACAGTTCTGGAGCGGGTTTTGCTGTTTTTTAACAAATCATGCAGTACCGTTTTCGTTGCAAATCCTGTTCCGCCGCCAAGATATATAACATCCTTGTCATATGGAGTTTCTTCTCGAAATTTTTCTAAAAACAATTTATTATATCCACGCAGGAATACATTGATGCTGCTGCGAATCTGCTCAATTGTCAGAGGACATTCCGTATCATCAATCGTGACATCAAATTCGATTTTTGTATCAGGTTTGATGCATTCTCTCAGAATAGGGAGATCTCTTTCTCGTCCGTCCACGTGAACATCTATTTTCTGACATAAGGTCAAATCTTTCAGAGAAAGCGATTTGCTGTCACTGATATGCAGACCGTTCATAATATCATTTACTGTCTGGTTTTTCTCATCTTTTGTTTTGGTGCAAAATCTGATTTCTTCCACACGCTTAATTTCACGCTCAATTTCCCTCATATCCTGACGATTAAAAGACGTTCGCTGAGAAAAATAATCTGCCACACGTGAATACTTTTCATGATTGTTTAAAATATCGGCACCGAGAAGCGCAGTCCGAATCGCACCTTTTAAACTGCTTCCGGGTACATACGGCATTCCGTACGGATCTTTGATAAACGTAAGTATATTTTTCATCGTATTAAGTTCGACCACATCACCGCAGCTGTACTCGTAGGCGGCAAAGCTTTTCATGTCCTGAAAAGAAATCTTTTCTTCATACATCCAGCTTTGAAGAGAGCCGTTTTTACTCATAATATACCGTTCGTAGCTTTCCATTTTTTTCGTCCGGATTAAATATTGAAAAAATTTTGCCTGGTTTATTACCGTCACCCTGCGCGTCTTCTTATTCAGAACATATTCCCGTTTCACCAGTTCTTTGCCATCCCCAATGAATACCGGTCCCAGAGTGTTTAATATAATCTTATACTTATGTAAAAACTCTCTCATATTAATCCACCTTCATCCACATCGCCTTAGAATATCGGTATACCGGATGATTCCCACCGCATGACACATCGAACACCTTTCCATCAAATCTCTGCGAAAAGCAGGAACCTTCACGGAACAAATAGAAATCCTTTTTTTTCTGAAAGTGTTCAGCATAGCTGCAGGATGCGACAAATCCGCTGCGTTTCACCAGCAGATACTCGGCATCAGGAAGCACATTCTCCAGAACATCCTTTTCATCCATGCATACAGAAAGAGTCATAAACTGATTTCCGCCTTCTGCATCAAAACGCTGCTGCATAGCATCCGGGATTCGATCCACACTGCATTCAAATTTTCCCAATCCTGCTGACCTTTCGCCTCCTATGCCGCTATATGAAAGGCTGTCCATCAAATCACCGATAAAATAATTTACTTCATCTGATTCATATCCCAAAACAAAATACAATCCCGAATCCTGCGGAAAGCTCCATATTCCTACCGAATAAGGTTTTGTGTCATCAATTTCCGACACTGAAGCACCGGTCTTTACAGAATACATACCGGAATGAGCAGCGAAAAAAGCATTTTCTTTTTCTACATCGAGAGTCCCGTGCAAATATTCCTCCAGCTTATCAACAGAAAGATACTTCAGCTTTTTAAATGCTTTACGGTCTGTGATGCCGTCTGAATCGTGTGCCACAGCTTTCATCGGTTTAGGAATGTAATATATGTTCTTCTTAACGAACGGAAAACAGTCGGATACTTTTAACTGATTGGCTTCAGCATAAGAAATCAGCTCCTGAAGCATTTCTTCTCCGCCCAACTGCAAAGCCTCGTGACATAAAGCTGAAAACAAGGTATCAGCATGAAAAGTCATTTCGCCGTCCGATAGTTTCCCGTTTCCAATGTGAACAGCTGTTTTAAAATTGAATTTATAAATACAATATTTCATATCTAAATTTCCTCAACAATCGCTTCGCACCGATTCAGTAATTCTTCTTTCACATCACCGATTACCACATCGAGCTGCAGATTCGATATTGCGATTCTGCCATAGCCTCGCGAACCGTTTCCTCCAATATAATCATACTGCAAAAGTTTCAGTCCGTCTGCAATCGTCTGAAAATCTTCTTCCAGATTTTCTTCGTTTTCCACATTGTAAATAATATTCAATGGGAAAGTCGCTCCTTTGATGACACGTTCTATTACTCTGGGAGTTGCAATCCCGGTTGCTCTGTTAATCGAATTTTCTTCCTTTGCTTCCGTCGGTGATTCTACTCCTCGGGATTTAATTTCATCCGAATTTTCCATAACCACATCTGAAAACAGAATTCTGGAATGTACAGGATAACCGTTTTTCGCACTTTTAGCGGTTCCGAACAAACGAATAATTCTTTCATCATCTTCTTCGCATTTTGCTAATGGATTCTGATTATATGCCTTTGCCAAAAGAGTTCGCATCTTGCCTTTTAAACTGCTGCCCGGAATAATAGGGAGACCGCTGATGGAATCTTTGATGACCGGCGTATCAATTGCTCCGATGGCAGCGAAGCTGTCCGATGCTCCGATATGCATTCCTGTTAAAAGTTCTATTTTACCTGAAATTTCAATTTTACCGTACATCTTTTCTCCTCCTCTAGTCTCTTCCTCCGTTAAATTTGTGATAGGCTACCAATGCTTCCATATATCTGCAGAACAAAAGCAGGTCACTTCTCGTCTCAATCCGCTGCAAATGTTTGATAATATCCGCTTTTTCCACAAAGTCTTTTACACTTTTTTCTCGACCTGCTTCATAAACAAACCGCAATCTTAAATATTGTATTTCACCTAAAATTTTCTCACTTAATGCTTCGTCAGTTAAATGAATCACGTCATTATATAAGGTGTTTGTCAGCGAAAGAAGATTTCGTATTTTAGACGTGGTAAGCACTATATTATTACGTCTTGAATCTCTTAAAATTTCTTTTACAATTACCTTTTCTGCTAAGTCTACATAATTAGTTTGCGTCAGCTTTTCCATCTTCGCCCTCCTTGCTCCGATTCAGATATACATATAAGTAAATTGCTGTTATCAATTCTTTTCGATCGTCCTCGTTTTTAATCCATCGATACATATTTTGTGAAAACTCCTGATAGATTTTTTCCTTTCTTTCCTCATCGTCCTGTGCCGGTTTCAGTCGTGCCAGAAGATATGCATAACGCGCCAGATTGATTTTATCTTCCTTCAGGGAACGAATATATTCCAGCAGCTTGTACAGCATACTGTTTCCTCTCTCCAAGTGATTTATTGCAAAATATCTGTTTATCAAATCAAGTTTTTCACCTATGACTTTATCTCTGAAGCAATCCCAGTGATAAGTATGCTCTCCTTCAAAAAGAGTTACCGCATTTTTCCCGTCCTTTCCTTTCGATAATTCTTCTAAAAGGCCTGTTTCATAAGCCATTGCCGAAACGGGATATTTTTCAGGATACAATCCGATTCCGGCAGAGATGGTTAATGTGCCTTGCGTATATTTCTGCATACTGTTTTGCAGATCAATGGCAAAGCCAATCACATCATCCCATGCTCCAATGAGAAACACATCGTCTCCTCCGGAATAAACAATGAGAGCATTTCGCTGCTGCGGAGCATCGTTTCCAAAGCTGAACTGCGGATTTTGAAGTATGTAATTGATATGCAGCTTGAAGAATTCCGACAGTTTCCTGGAAAAAGTTGCCGTTCTGGAAATACTGGTATTCTTATCATCAAAACCTGCAACAAAAGCCTGCCCCAGATTGTCCACATCCGCTCGAAGAACAGCTAACCGTTTAATTCCCTGTGATGCAGAGGCAAGCTCAGCAAATTCCTTAGCGCTGCTGTAATCACCGATCCAAAGTTTTGCAGATAAATTCTCGCCTGTAAATCGCTTATTTTTACCGTAACAGCGCAAGTAAGACTCATCCTCCTGCATTCTGACACGCACCTGTTCTCTGTTCTCCATGAGCATATAACAGTTCCCCGGCAGAATCAGGGCTTTTTCTGACGGTTTTTCAGACAAAACAACGATAAAATCTTTTTCAATGATATCGTTTGCCAAAGCTTCCAATGCATCGCAGACTTCACATTTGTTTTCGTTCACCAATCTGCTGCTCCTGCCGCAAATGCTGCATTCGTGCTCATGATTTTCATGCTCCTGAGCATTCAATTCAGCAATTTCCCCGGCTGTATATCGATGAGATTTCTCATATGAAAGCTTCTCGGAAATGCGATGAAAAATCTCCCTGTAACTTCCGCTTGGCTGATTCATCAGCTCATTTGCAGAACACCCGGCATATCCAAATGCCATATAAAGATCAATTCCGAAGTTCTTCAGCAACCATTGATTTAAATCTTTATGAAAGTCCTTGACTGAATCTTTACAGAAAGCTGTATTGGGAAGCAGTAAATATGCGTGACCGCCGCCGGTATAAAGCAGGTTGGCTCTTGACAGTTCCAATCGATCCAGCAGCTGATCTGCAATATGCTCCATCATGAGTTCCAGATAAAACGATCTTGCTCTGAGATTTTTTAAAGCTTTTGTGGCTGCAATCGTATAGATGAAATTCTGAATACCTGAAATATCCATACTGCAGAGTAAAAATGCCTGCTCGTCATAAAATGCAGATCCTTTGCTGTAAAAGGCATTTTTGTAATCCGTAATCCGATTTTCTTCGGCATAATCAAAAAGAGCGGAAGCTACAGCTGCAGTAATCTTTATGTGATCGAAAAGTGAAATATCACATAGCTGACTGCTGTCTGTGGACGATGGCACAAAAGAGAGGTTCGCTTCCAGGACTTCCAGCAGTGAATTAATGCTTTTCTCTGTGAATGTCATATCTTTTAACGCATCTTTTATATTGTCCAAAATCCGGCTGTATGTCTCCGGAGAAATTGTTTTGCTTTCTGAAGTCGGATAGTTGATGCTTCCATCATCCGACATGATTCCCGATGCATATACATTTGCGGCTTTATTGCCGTTGAGGATATTAAAAACGCTTTCCAGGGAGGCATTTCTAACATAAAGCTGCCCATTCTGTTCCGTATCATTATCCCTGCGATCTGCCCCTGCAGCCACATTATCTGCCCAGTAGGTTATGTATGCCGATGCATCGCTTGTCAATGCTGTACCGGCACTGCGGATTTCTTTGCTATGGTGATATTTAACCTGATTCAGGATATCCCTGTTTGAAATTCCGATTTCTTTTAACCATTCTGCTCCGGATTCCGAATGTGTTTTTCCGCCCTCATGACAACGAAACAAAACCTTTCCGATGTCATGAAGCAATGCACCTGTGATAAGTGTGAGTTTCTGGTCCTTCATAAATCACTTCTCCTTTCGTTCTGCAATTTCTAAAGCACCCATTCCCATGGCTGTCTTGATGCCAACGCCTGCATACTCTCCAATATGTATAAGCAGATGCATCAAATTTACAAATTGCTGCGGCCCGGTTATCTTTAATGTAATTCGTCCCATAAAAGATGGGATTTTAGTGCTTTCCAGATAAAATTGTGTGCTGTGCAATGAATAATTGACAATTTGCAGGTACCGTAATGTTTTTTCCATATCCTCAAAAAAATCCAGCTCCGCATCAAAACCGCAGGCATTGAATTTATTCACCAGGCTTTTTAAAATGTGTTCTGTCGTCGGATAAAACTGGTACCGATTATTTGTTTTAAATGAAGTGGGAGTTTTAAATCTAAGTGTTATATATCTGCCGCAGGAAGAAAAGAATGTGTCCTGCATAAGGGCATCGTAAGAAATCTCCTGATGTTCTTTTTTGTCGATTTCAAGAGTTAAATCCTTTTGGCGCAAATAAATCTTTTTGCATCCTTCATCAAGTAGCGGTCGTGCCAATTCCTGTTCGGTTTCATCATCAAGTGTATTAATCGTCCAAACAGGAGTATCATTTTCATAGCAGAAGTATTGACTATATGGCTTTATACCATTTTGATGCATTTTTTCGCCAAATCCATAAGATACTTTATCCATTAAAACACCTTGCAGTACAGACGAGATGTTATGTGATAATTTTATTTCAGGGGTCTTGAAATACACCTTTGTTTTTCGGAGAATATTTGTCATGGTGAAAACCTTTCTTCTGAAAAATACAAGTATATATATATTATACAGGACAAAAAATATTAGACAAGGGATTTTGCCAACAAATCCGGCGGCAGCGTGCTGTTGGGGAAATAATTACCCACCTTCAAAATTTGCAAACAAAAAAGGCCTTCGGCACCCTAAAAGATGTCAATGACCTTTTTAAATCAAAACCTCTACGAAATTGATTTCACGAATTCACGGAAGTCGTTTATAATCCGGTCCATGTCTGCGGATTCATCATCCAGAGCAAGTCCGTAGAACGGAGGCATATCCAGTCCGCGCGCTTCGATGGCTTTTTTTAGTTCCTCTATGTACACGCCCTCGCCTTCTATGATCGCATCATTAAAGGAAAGATCTGCCGGGCTTCCTCCCCAGTTTTCATCCCAGGCTGTAATGGAAACACCGCATGTCGGTGAGCCGTCGCATCCGAGTACGCCGACCACTCTATATCCTTCTCTTCTGTATTCCTCCATATAATCCGCCTGACGCTCGGCAATCTCACGGCAGTGTCTGCGGAAGCCTACATTGTCATACAGATTTTTAGTGTGCCACCATCTCTGGATGCCGATATAAAGCGTTTCCGGGCAATCCATCTGCTGAATTCCCAGATCGTTTTCATACAGGGTGTCGAACACTTCCTTGCACATTCCGGGATATCTTGCCAGGCCCTTAACCTTGTTGTTGGTGTTCAGCAAGCAGCTGGAAACAAAAATAACTTTTTTACTCCTGTTATCGTCTCTTCTGTCCATTACAAAACCTCCTGCTCATAAACCTTACACTTATTCCTTATCAGCCTTTTTTTCGGCTTTTCGCTCGTTCTTTCGGCTCTCTCTGCGGCTTTCTTTCTTGTCGCATTCCTCTTCGTTTTCTTCGTCCTGCGGCGGAAGAATCTGCATCGTAATCTGTTCGATTCTCCGCTCATGCACCGAGTCGATGGTGAAGCGGTAATTTTCAAACTCAACAACCTTGCCGATGTCATTCTCATCCGGGATTTCACCCAGAATATCCAAAATAAAACCGCCGATGGTTTCACTGTTTTCAGACTTCAGATTAATATCAAGCTCATCATCGATATCATCAAGATCCATGCTGCCGTCCATCACGTAAGTATCATCGCTCACCTTCTGAATTACCGGTTCATCCTCGTCAAATTCGTCATCGATATCGCCCATAACCTCCTCGATTATATCCTCCATGGTGACTATACCCGAGAAGCCGCCGTATTCATCAATCAGGATAGCGATATGCTGTTTCGTCGTCTTCAGCTCTGCAAAGAGCGAGTCGATATTCTTCGTCTCAGGTACAAAGTACGGCTTGCGCAGAATATCGCGGAAGTCCACGTTTTCAAACCCAGCTTCCTTAGCCTTAATCAGGTAATCTTTGATATAAAGAATCCCGATTATATTGTCACTGTCATCTTCATAGACCGGAATACGCGAATAGCGAAGTTCCATCATTTCATCGATGTAATCGTCCATCGGCGCATTTATGTCAATAGCAAAGACATCCGTTCTCGGTGTCATTACCTCGTATGCGAGCATATCATCGAAGGCAAAGATACTGGTAATCATCTTCTTGCCTTCTTCTTTCAGCTCACCGCTTTCCTGCCCCGCCTCCAGCATCGATACCACGTCATCCTCGGAATATTCGCCATCGATGATGTCCGTCCGCTGTCTGCAGATTTTCAGGAAAAGAGTGACAAACGCCGACAAAAGCCATACAAACGGTTTGAAAAATGCAGCAATTACTTTAATCGGTCCCGCCACAGCAAGCGCAATTCCGTTCGCATGGAGCATCGCAAGCCGCTTCGGGAACAATTCTCCAAGCACCAGCATCAAAAATGACAGCACCAGCGTAATTACTATAATTGCCGCTTCCTGTCCGTAAGGAATACCCCAGGTTTCGAGTTTTGCTCCGATCGGTTCGGAAAAAGCAGACGCCGCCTGCGCACTCGAAAAGAATCCCGCCAATGTAATCACAACCTGAATTGCGGACAAAAACTTGTTCGGATCCTCAATCAGCTTCGACAGTGTTTCCGCTTTTTTGTTTCCCTCCTGTGCCAGCGTACGAATCCGGTTTTTATTTACCGATACGATGGCAATCTCGGCCGCTGCAAAATACGCATTGACCACGATCAGCACTAACAATAAAATTATTTGACCCCACATGGGCCCAGCATCAGATGACATGTGTTTCTCCTTTCTCATCTAACAATAATTATTTTATGTAAACTACTTTCGTTTCCGCAGAATAAAGTTTTTCGCCACCGGTTCTTTCATCCTGATTCGCACAATCTGCTGCGGATGAGGTGCTGATTCGATATCATTGCCCTCTTCATCCTGCATGAAGTCCAGAGTCTGACTGAAAAAATCTCTGCCCGGTCCGAAAATTTCAATTTCATCACCAAGAACCATCTTGTTTCGCTGCTCCACCACGGCAATTCCGGTCTCGGAATCATAACTTTTTACCATGCCGATAAAACTGTAATCCCGCGTGTATGCACTGGTTTGATAATTCTGATCTTCATTTGTGGGCTTTTTAAAATAAAATCCCGTTGTAAACTCTCTGTGACTCGCCTTGGTCATATCCTCATACCACGCCGGATTCAGCTTGTAATGCTCCGGATCGGCATAATATGCGTCAATGGCTTTGCGATATGCACTTACCACCGTTGCTACGTAAAAAACGCTCTTCATGCGTCCTTCAATCTTGGCGGACGAAACCCCTGCTTCAATCAGCTCCGGCAGATGCTCCAGCATGCACAGGTCCTTTGAATTGAGAATATATGTGCCTCGATTATCTTCTTCAATCGGATAATATTCCCCCGGCCGCTGCTCTTCCACCAGCTTGTATTTCCAGCGGCACGGATGAGCGCACTGCCCCCGGTTGGCGTCCCTGTCTATCATAAAATTGCTGAGAAGACACCTGCCCGAATAAGAAATGCACATAGCTCCGTGAACAAACGACTCCAGCTCCATCTCCGGCGGAATATTCTCACGAATCCGGCGGATTTCCTCCATGGTAAGCTCCCGCGCCAGAACCAGTCGCTTCACGTTCTGAGAATGCCAGAACCGGGCGGTTACATAGTTCGTCATATTCGCCTGAGTCGAAAGATGCAGCTCCGCCTGCGGCATCGCATCCTTTATTAAAGTGATAACGCCGGGATCCGAAACGATAAATGCATCGATGGGTAGATGACGGATCTTTGCAAGATAAGCCTTCAGCGGTTCAATATCTTCGTTGTGTGCGAAGATATTCATTGCCATATGACAGCGTACACCTTTACTGTGCGCGTACGCCACACCCTCCTCAATCTCTTCGATCGAGAGGTTTCCGGCACCCGCACGCAGGCTGAACATTTCTCCGCCAAAATAAACCGCATCAGCGCCGTAGTCCACAGCGATTTTAAGTTTTTCCAAATCTCCCGCAGGAGCAAGCAATTCTATTTTTTTCATGATTATGAGTTCTTTTCCTTGTCAAGCACGCTTATGGATACCCCGTCGCCTACCGGAAGTATGCACGTGTCGGCATACGGCAGGTCTGTGATATAGCGAACAAATTCCCGCATTTTGCGAATGCTGGTTTTGTATTTTTTACCCGGATCGTATTCATCCGAAGCGGTCATTCCCTTCATCAGAACGTTATCGCAGATTATCATGGCATCATCGCTGCAAAGCGGCAGTGCCAGATCCCAAAACGCCTTGTAATGACTCTTTGCAGCATCGATAAAGACAACATCGAATTTCTCATCCGGATTGTCTTCTGCCGCCTGCTCCGAGGTCATCTGCGCCAGCACTTCACGTGCATCTCCGAAACGAACCTCAACCCGATCCGAAAAGCCCATGTTCTCTATGTTGTTTTTCGCGATTTCAAAGGTATCCGGGTTGGATTCGATGCTGATGACTTTGCAGCCGCATCCTTCTGCAAAGCAGCATGCCGAGTATCCGACCGCAGCACCGATTTCAAGAATTCGGCGCGGTTTTTTTATCCTGAGAAGATTCATTAAAAGCCCCTCGGTATCGCGCAGGATTATTGGTACGTGCTGTTCCTCCGCAAAGGCCCGCAGTTCCTGAAGTTCCTTGTTTTCATTCTTATAAAAAGTATCGATAAACGCTGTTATTATGTTGTTGGTTATGTTCATATCAGTACCATTTGTTTTCCGAAACGGCCTTCTCGTGTTCCTCAAGTGTCTTGGAATAGATTACCGTACCGTCCTGTTTAGCGAAGAAGAAATAATAATCACTCTTCTCATAGTTCAAGACATCGTCCATCGTATCCGCAGACGGCGAGCATACCGGCCCGATCGGCAGTCCCGTATATTTATATGTGTTGTATTTTGAATCCACCTGCAGGTCTTTGTTTGTTACCGCCACACGCTTTTCCTGCAAAGCGTACAGCACCGTGATGTCGCTCTGCAGAGGCATGTTTTTAGCTAAGCGATTTATAAAAACTCCTGCAATTTTAGGTCGATCTTTCTTAAAAAGCGATTCATTCTCTACGACGGATGTCAATGAAAGAAACTGATGCACAGTCATATCCATTTTTTTGATGTCCGATTTTCTTTTGGTAAGCACCTTATCCGTGTAATCGAGCATCATGGTGGTTACTTCTTCGATACTCGGATCTTCGCTGGTTACAAAATAAGTTTCCGGATACAGGTAGCCTTCCAATGGATACATGATGCCGTCCGTCAGAATTTCATCCGTCAGGAACCAGTATTTTTTTATCAGCTTATTGAGGTAAGTCTTATCTGCCCACGCATTAAGAATTTCTTCTTTGGTAAACGGCAGTTCCTTGGCTATGGCTTCTGCTGCCTGCGGTACGGTCGCACCCTCCACGACGGTAAACTGCTGACGGGAAATGTAGTTGAAGTCGCCTTCGTTTATCGCTTTCATCATTTCCGGCAGTGACATGGATTTGCTGAAAACATATGTATTTGCCTGCAGCGAATTATACCCTCCTATACGGGCATGAATCTTGGCGCAGAAACTGTTTCGCACAAGCCCTTTGTCGTCGAGAATCTTGACGATGGCTGCCGCTCCGCTGCCCCGAGGGATTGTTACGGATATTTCCTTATCGCTTTTTCCGTCTACCGCACCGATTCCGGTCAGATAGAATAAAAGTCCCGCCGTCAGGAGAACCACGATAATTCCGATTATAATCAGAAGGACCCTTAGTTTGCTGCTGAAAATCTTTGACATCTGGTACCTCTTTCTTGTGAAGTATATTCTGTTTGCAGAAAAACTGCTATGCATGCAATTCATATTCGCAGAAAAATTGCACTGCAGCCAAAGCCGCATAATTCATAAAAAGGGGACGATGACGCCCCCTCTCTGCTGATTCCTGTTAAATCTTGATTATTTGGATCTTCCGAGATATTCGTCAGTTCTCGTATCGATCTTGATGATTTCACCTTCCTCGATGAAAATCGGAACCTGAACTACCGCGCCCGTTTCTACCGTAGCGGCTTTTGTTACGTTCGTAGCAGTGTTGCCCTTAACGCCCGGTTCGGTTTCAATTACTTTCAGGTCTACGAAGTTAGGAGCTTCTACCTGGAATGCGTTGCCCTGGTAGAATTTAATCGTAGCTTCATCGTTTTCTCTCAGGTATTTTATCGCATCTTCCACCTGGTCAAACGTAAGCGGAATCAAATCGTATGTCTCTTCGTCCATGAAGTAATATAATTCTCCGTCATTGTATGAATACTGCATCGTCTTGGTTTCGATGTGTGCTTTCGGGAATTTCGCATCCGGGTTGAAAGATTCTTCTTTAATGGCACCGGTCAGAATGTTTTTGTGCTTAGTTCTTACAAACGCTGCACCCTTACCCGGTTTAACGTGCTGGAAATCCAGAACTACATGCGGATCTCCGTCAATTTCAAATGTAATACCTTTTCTAAAATCGCCTGCATAAATCATAATCTTCTCGACCTCTCTTTATATTTAAATTATAATCAAACTCTTTTGAGATTTTACAGCATTTATTATACCAAATTCTGTGATAATTGCCAAGTCCTCAATACGAACTCCGAATTTATCGGGAATATAAATTCCGGGTTCTACCGTTACCGGCATGTATTCTTCAAGCACTTCATCGCTTTTGGGATTGAGCGTCGGCGCTTCGTGAACCTCGGTTCCCACACCGTGACCTGTGCCGTGGATATAATAATCACCGTAACCTGCTTCCTTGATGATATCACGAGCTGCCGCATCGACGTCTCTGCACGGAACGCCGGCTTTGCAGGCTGCAAGACCTGCCAGCTGTGCATGCAGCACGATATCATACACCTTAATCTGTTCTTCGCTAAGATGTCCGATTCCGATGGTACGCGTCATATCCCCGCAGTATCCGTCAACGATGGCACCGAAATCCATAGTAACAAAATCGCCGTCTTCAATCACCTTGTCGCTCGGCATGCCGTGAGGCTGGGTCGTATTGACTCCGGATACACAGATAGTGTCAAACGAAAGTCCCTCCGCGCCATAGCTTAAAAGTGTTTTTTCAATTTCATCCGCAACCGTTTTTTCGGTCATTCCCGGTTTTATGAACTGCAGAATATGTTCAAAACACATATCTCCCATGGTTGCCGCCTTGAGGATTTTCATGAGTTCATCAGGTGTCTTAACCATGTTTGCCATTACTTATCGCCTCCTATCATCTGGTCGATGCCCAGGTCGGAAACTTCAGCCAGAATCTTATAAACGTCCGCCATCATCATGGAAAAACGCATCTGACACTGCAGATATTGTGCCGCTGCCGGATCCTGCATAAGGATTCCCGAAAGCTGCTGCAGCTTGCCGAGAGCTTCCTGATCCATCGGCTGCCCCATGGCCTGTGCCGCCTGCATTTCAAACTGCTGTCTGAGGAAATCATTCAGCGCTTTTTCCAGCTCCGGATTTCCTTCGATATCCTTTTTTCTGGCCTGAAACTGTTTGTATTCTTCAGATTCTTTTACCGCCGTCGCCAGCGAATGAGCCTGATCGTATACGTTCATTGTAAACTCCTTTCTTTGTTGCCCGCAGGGCAACATTGACGTCCCCCAGGGGACTCCTTTCTTTGTTGCCCGCAGGGGACTTGCCTATACTTCCAGGAAAATCGGCAGAATAATCGGACTCCTCTGGGTCTTTGCATAAATGAATTTACGCAGTCCCTCTCTGACGGCTGTCTTCATGCCGTTCCAGTCTTTCATATTCTTTGCGATGCATTCTTCCAGTATTTCTTCTGCCCTGCAGCGTGCTTCATCGATTAAATCCTCATTCTCACGCACGTAAACAAATCCGCGGGAAATTATATCCGGACCCGACGCAATCCTGTTGGCGCTTTTGTCGATGGCAGCCACCAGTATAATCAGCCCCGACTCGGACAGCAGTCTTCTGTCGCGGAGAACTATATTGCCTACGTCTCCGACTCCAAGTCCGTCTACCATAATGCCTTCCGCCTCGGCTACCTTCTCCGTCTTGACGGCCGAATCTTCCGAAACCGTCAGGCAGTCTCCGTTGCTCAGGAGGAAGATGTGATCCTTAGGCAGACCGAGGGTGTGCGCAAGATTCGCATGCGTCTGCAAATGGCGGTATTCGCCGTGTACAGGCATGAAGAATTTCGGGCGTATCAGTGAGTGCATCAGTTTCAAGTCTTCCTGACATGCGTGACCCGACACATGGATTTCCGCAATATCGGAGTAAATTACTTCCGCGCCCTTCTCCACCAGTTTATTGACTACGTTCGCTACAGTCAGTTCGTTGCCCGGTACCGGGGAGGAAGATAGGATTACTCTGTCGCCTCTCTTGATTTTTATGGATTTATGTTCCGAGGATGCCATCCTTGCCAGCGCCGACATCGGCTCGCCCTGACTTCCTGTTGTGATGATGACCATTTCCTTATCCGGAATATTCTTTGCCTTGTTTAAATCGACCAGCATATTGGCCGGTATCTTCATATATCCAAGCTCCGTCGCCAGTTCTACCACATTTACCATGCTTCGCCCGGAAACGGCTATTTTACGGTTGCATTCCTTTGCCAGATCCACGATTTTCTGAATTCTGTGGACGTTTGATGAGAATGTCGCTATGATGATACGGCTGTTGCAGCCGCGGAAAATATTCCCCAGCGTCTTTCCGACTACACGTTCCGAAGGAGTGTAGCCCTGTCTTAATGCATTGGTGCTGTCTGCCATCATCAGCAGAACGCCTTCCGAACCGATCTGTGCCAGTCTGGCGAAGTCAATCGGATCCCCGTCTACCGGTGTATAGTCGATTTTAAAATCGCCTGTGTGGAAGATTTTCCCCGCAGGTGTCGTTATGGAGAGACAGATGGAATCCGCTATTGAGTGTGTAATCCGAAGCGCTTCCACCGAAAAATGCTTTCCGAGCTTAAATGTCTGTCCCGCCTTTACCGTATGCATCTTGGCCTTCAGTCCGTGCTCCTTCAGCTTGTTTTCAATCAGTCCGAGCGGAAATCTGGTGCCGTAAATCGGCACGTTAATCACCTTGAGGAGATACGGCACGCCGCCGATGTGATCCTCGTGTCCGTGGGTGATAATAAGGCCTTTGATTTTCTTGCTGTTTTTCTCCAGGTAGGAGAAGTCCGGTATTACCTTATCGATTCCGAACATATCGTCGTCCGGAAATGACAGTCCGCAGTCGATGATGATAATTTCATCCTCGTATTCCAGCGCCGTCATATTCTTTCCGATTTCGTGAAGACCTCCCAGCGGGATAATCTTCACCGCCGGCGCAGCCTTCTTTCTCCTCGTCTTGGCGGCTGCGCCTCTTGCAGCGGCACTGCCGGCCGCCTTACCTGCCCTGCCGGCTGTTTTTACAGCTCCCGCTGCTATTGCCGCGGCAGACTTGCCTGCCCCGGATTTGCCTTGATTATTCTTTGCAGAAGAACCTGATTTAGCGGAGGCAGTTTTTCGATTCGTACCCTGTCTTCCGTTTACCGTTCTCCCATTGCCCGAAGGCTTGCGGCTGCCGTTTTTATTACCGGAACCGCTGCCGCGGGAGGAAGCATTCCTGCCCGCAGATTTTACAGCTTTCCTTGATGTCGTTCTCGTTTCTTCGTTCATAATGTCCTTCCTAAAGCCGTCCAGGAAAAGGGCATATTATTTTACCACGATGTTGATCAGCTTGCCCGGTACGGCTATAACCTTCACAACATTCTTACCTTCAACCAGCCCTTTTACCTTTTCGTTTTCCATAACGGTCTTTTCCATTTCTTCCTTGGAAAGTCCGCCTGCAATATCTAATTTTTCTTTGATTTTTCCATTTATCTGCACAACGATCTCGACAGTATCTTTTACAAGGGCTTTTTCATCGTATTCCGGCCAGCTCTGGTCATGAACGGATCCGCCGTATCCCAGGTGCTCCCACATTTCTTCCGTCACATGCGGTACAAACGGAGCCAGCATGATAATAAGATTCTTGATGGCTGCGCCGTAAAGGCCCGGATTTACGGTTCCCTCTTTATAGCGGTACATTTCATTGACCAGTTCCATGATAGTGCTTATGGCCGTGTTAAAGTTAAACCGTTCGCCGATATCATCGGATACTTTTTTGATGGCATAGTTGAGCCAGTACGCCATCTGCTTATCAGCATCGCCGTTAATTTCATAGCTCTCCGGCACATCGCTGAAATTCTGCGAGAAATCGTATACCATACGATATACTCTGTTGATAAATCTGAAGCTTCCTTCTACACCTTTATCGGACCAGTCCAGTTCTCTTTCCGGCGGTGCCGCAAACAGAATGAAGAGTCTGGCCGTATCTGCACCGTACTTTTCGATGATTTCCGCCGGGCTGACAACGTTGCCCAGAGATTTGCTCATCTTGGCTCCGTCTTTAATAACCATGCCCTGCGTCAGCAGATTCTTGAAAGGTTCTTCCGTGCTTACCAGTCCCAGATCGTAAAGTGCCATCTGGAAAAATCTTGCGTACATCAGGTGAAGTATCGCATGTTCCACTCCGCCGATATACTGGTCTACGTTCATCCAGTATTTGATTTTCTCTTTGTCAAACGGTGCTTCGCTGTTCTTGGCGTCGCAGTAGCGCAGGAAGTACCAGGAGGAATCCAGGAATGTATCCATGGTATCCAGTTCTCTCTTTGCAGGCTTGCCGCAGACCGGACATGTGGTGTTCGCGAAGGTCTTGCTGCTTGCCAGCGGAGATTCTCCCTTACCTGTAAACTGTACATCTGCAGGCAGGAGAACCGGCAGATTTTCTTCCTTTTCAGGCACCCAGCCGCAATCGTCGCAGTGAATCATCGGAATCGGAGTTCCCCAGTATCTCTGTCTGGAAATCAGCCAGTCTCTCAGCTTGTAGTTGATGGACTTCTTGCCGATGCCCTTTTCTTCAAGATAGTCGATTATCTTTGCGATGGCTTCTTTGTTGTTCATGCCGTCGAACATTTCGGAGTTGATCATCGTTCCTTCTGCAGCAAAGGCAGCTTTAAGATTGTAAACATCAACCTCCGGATCGTCTGAATCCACTACCGGGATAATCTCGAGATCAAATTTTTTCGCAAAATCAAAGTCTCTCTGGTCATGAGCCGGTACCGCCATGATCGCTCCGGTACCATAGTCCATGAGAACGTAGTCAGAGATGAAGATAGGAACTTTTTTGCCGGTGAGCGGATTGATTGCATATCGTCCGGTAAACTGTCCCGTCTTCTCATTGGTCGTGGAGGTACGTTCAATGTCGCTCATGTGCTGAACCTTATCAATATAAGCATTTACAGGCTCTTCGTATTCACTGCCTGCCACCAGCTCTTTAAGATAAGGATGCTCCGGAGCCATTACCATATACGTAACTCCGTACAAGGTGTCCGGTCTCGTGGTGAAAACGTCAAGACCCTTGTCAAAACCATCTATTTCAAACGTCACTTCTGCGCCTATGCTCTTGCCAATCCAGTTTTTCTGCATCAGTTTAACCTTGTTCGGCCATCCCGGCAGATTGTCCAGATTGTCGAGGAGTCTTTCGGCGTAATCGGTGATTTTAAAATACCACTGTGATAAATCCTTCTTGCCTACCAGCGTCTTGCAGCGCTCGCACTTGCCGTCAACGACCTGTTCGTTGGCGAGTACGGTCTGGCAGCTCGGACACCAGTTTACAGGATTTTCTTTTTTATATGCCAGTCCTTTTTTATAAAACTGGATGAAGATCCACTGCATCCACTTGTAGTAATCCGGATGGCAAGTGGCTACTTCTCTGTCCCAGTCATAGGAAAGTCCAAGTTCTTTCAGCTGTTCTCTCATTTCACCGATGTTTTCCCATGTCCATTTGCTTGGTTCCACACCGTGTTTGATGGCAGCGTTTTCCGCCGGAAGTCCGAACGAATCCCAGCCCATCGGATGGAGTACGTTAAATCCCTTCATCTTTTTGAAACGAGCCAACACGTCGCCGATGGAGTAGTTTCTCACGTGTCCCATGTGCAGCTTGCCGGATGGATACGGGAACATTTCAAGTACGTAATACTTTTCTTTATCCGAGTCCTCCGTTACCTTGAACACGTTATCCTTTTCCCATTTTGTCTGCCATTTTTTCTCGATTTCGCTGAAATTATACTTGTCTATCATTTTCTTCCTCCCATTAACCGATTGTGAGGCTTTCGCAGTCGCCCCAGATTTTTTCGATGTTATACTTTTCTCTCATTTCTACTGTCATCACATTGACGACCACATCGCCGTAATCCATCAGGATCCAGCCTGAGCTGCGGGTTCCCTCCACGTTTTTCGGGAACACACCGTCCGGTTCCAGTAAATCTTCTATATTATCCACAAGCGCTGCCATCTGCCGTTCGCTTCCTCCCGATGCCATTACAAAATAGTCAGCAAAGGAAGACTTCAGCGCAATGTCGATTACCTGTACATCGATTGCTTTTCTTTCATCCAAAAGCTTTGCAATCTTCATCGCCATTTCTTTTGATTCCATTGTATTCTCCTTTATATCTTCACATGCATCGATAGTATCCCGATCCACAATCGCTCCCGTGCTGCGCACGTACTCCATGGACCGCTCCATACACAATATGCAGGCTTTGTCTAAATCCTCTTCCGCCGCTTTCCGCAGTGCTTTGACCTGCGGATAGTCTCTGCCCGGTTCTATGGCATCAGCAAGATAAAGTATTTTTTCCAGCCTGCTCATGCCCTTTCTTCCCGTAGTGTGATACATCACTGCATTAAGCAGATCTTCATCGTGCATACCGTAAACATCCCGCAGAACATTTGCAGCAATTTTGCCGTGAGCAAGATTCGGATTTTTCGCCAGTTTTTCCGGTAATCCGTATTTTTTTGCCAGTTTTTCGGCTTCCTTCGGTGAAATGTTCCGCATCATATCGTGACAAAGCCCCGCAAGCTCTGCTTTATCCGAATCCTCGCCGTAACGCTTTGCGAGCTTTTTGGCCTCTGCGGCCACACCGTATGTGTGTTTTAACCGTTTGGGCTTCAAATGCTCCTGCAGAAACGGTTCGATAATCGATTTCCAGTATTCGCAGTCGAGTTCTTTTTCCAGATACAATCCCTTTTCACGGATGTATGCTTCCACTTTCTCCGGCAAAAGCCCGTCAGCCGATTCTCCGCGTTGAATTTTTTCGCGAATCTCAGTTGAGGATATATCGAATTTCGTATTGTTGATGTTTATAACTTCGGTGTGAAATTTTTCGCGCACTCGAGCTATGCATTCCGTCAGTTCTTCTTCCTTATATCCGGGCCTTGTCCCGATTAGGAAACTGTAATTCTGAAGCAGCTCCGCCGCGTTCATCCACAGCTCAATCGCCAGGAATGCATCCGTTCCCGTGATGAAGTAAAGCCTGGCATTCGGCCCGTATTTCTTCTGCAAAGCCCTCAGCGTCAGATACGTATAGGATACGCCGTCCGCATCGAGCTCATATGAAGAAACGGTAAAGCCCGGCATATCCTCCGTTGCCAGCTTCAGCATGGCGAGTCTGTCTTCTCCTGAGGTGATTTTTTTCAAAAGTTTAAATGGCTGAAGCCCTGCCGGGATGAAGACGACTTCATCCAGATTTCCCTGCTTCATTGCGTCCTCTGCCAGATGGATATGTCCGCAGTGAACCGGGTCAAAGGTCCCGCCTAAAATTCCGATTCGTTTCATGTTTCGTCCTGTAATCCTCCCTTCATTGTACTATATAAGGGAGATTTTTTCCACTTATTTCAGCTTCAGTCCCAGTTCGTCGAGCTGCTGCTCATCCACAGTTCCCGGTGCTTCGCTGACCATGCACTGCGCATTCTGATTTTTCGGGAACGCGATAACTTCTCGAATCGATTTTTCACCTGTCAGCAGCATTACCAGACGATCCAGTCCGTATGCGAGACCGCCGTGCGGCGGTGTTCCGTATTTAAACGCTTCCACTAAGAAGCCGAATTTTTCATCAATAGTTTCCTGATCCATGTCCAGGGCGCGGAACATATCTTCCTGCATTTCCTGATCGTGAATACGAATGCTGCCTCCGCCCAGCTCAACACCGTTAAGAACGATATCGTAAGCATTGGCCTTTGCAGCTATCGGATTGGTCTTCAGCAGCTCTGCATCCT
Source organism: Bacteroidaceae bacterium (assembly GCA_963603335.1). Taxonomy (GTDB): domain Bacteria; phylum Bacillota; class Clostridia; order Peptostreptococcales; family Anaerovoracaceae; genus Lentihominibacter. The sequence continues at coordinate 20,652 of CAVCML010000026.1, forward strand.
CTTCCTTCGGGGAAGTGAACGGATGGTGCATAGCCTGATAGGAATCCGTTTCCTCATCGTACTCAAACAGAGGAAAATCGACTACCCACAGCAGTTTATAATCATCATCCTTCAGCAGTCCAAGCTCGCCCGCTATGTGTCTTCTCAGGAAGCCGAGCGTATCGAATACCACCTTGTTTTTATCGGAAACGATGAGAATGAGATCTCCGTCCGCAGCTCCCATTTCAGCAGCGATTTCCTGCAGCTGCTCCTGAGAAAAGAACTTGTTGACCGATGAAGAAACCTCTTCGCCTGAAACCTTCATCCATACCATACCCTTGGCGCCATAGCTCTTAATGGCTTCCGTCAGCTTGTCGATTTTCTTTCTCGTATAATGCTGTGCTCCGCCTGTGATGCAGATGCCGCGCACGCTGCCGCCCGCTGCGATTGCGTCGGTGAATACCTTGAATTCGCAGTCTTTTACCATGTCGGTTATATCCTGCAGTTCAAATCCGAAACGAACATCCGGCTTGTCGCTGCCGTAGCGTTCCATGGCTTCGTCATAAGAAATCCGAGGAAACGGCGTCTGTACATCGATGCCCTTCAGTTCCTTGAATACTCTCTTCAGGAAGCCTTCCTGTACTTCGATTACATCGTCCACGTCCACAAACGACATTTCGAGGTCAATCTGAGTGAATTCAGGCTGACGATCCGCACGCAGATCTTCGTCGCGGAAGCATTTTACAATCTGCATGTAGCGGTCGGTTCCGCCAACCATCAGCAGCTGTTTGTATGTCTGCGGCGACTGCGGAAGAGCATAAAAATGTCCCTGATTTACGCGGCTCGGCACCAGATAATCTCTGGCTCCTTCCGGCGTGGATTTAATCAGCATCGGCGTTTCAACTTCCGTGAAGCCGTTCTCTGCGAAGTAGTCTCTGGCCAGTTTTGTCAGGTTGTGCCGAAATGTCAGATTATCCTGCATCTTCTTTTTCCGAAGATCCAGGTAGCGATATTTCAAACGCAGATTATCATCAACGTTGTCATCATCCTTAATGTAGATCGGCGGTGTATCCGCTTTGGAATAGATAATCATATCATCCGCTATAATTTCTATGTCTCCCGTCGGCAGATCTGGATTTTTAGCTTCTCTTTCGGCAACCACGCCGCGAATGCCCACTACATACTCGCTGCGCAGCGTATCCGCCTGATCAAACAGTTCTTTAGGAATCTTGTCATTGAATACCACCTGAGTGATGCCGGTCTTATCTCTCACGTCACAGAATATGAGACCTCCCAGGTTTCTTCTCTTTGCCACCCAGCCGTTAAGCACTACGTTTTCTCCGATATTTTTTTCTCTCAGTTCCCCGCACATATGGGTTCTTTTATATAACTTCATTGCTGTTTCTCCTATTCTGTCAATATTTCTGCGATACGATCAAGCGGCACCATCGTCTGCTCGGAAGTAGCCATATCCTTGAGCTGCACGCTGTTATTGTCCAGCTCATCATCTCCGATAACGACGGTTCTTGATGCCTGAATCCTGTCGGCATATTTAAACTGGTTTTTAATCTTTCGTCCCATAATATCCATCTGTACGGCAACTCCTGCCCGGCGGAGCTCGTGCATCAGCTTAAGCCCTTCAGCCTTAGCGCGATCACCCATGACGGCAATGAATACATCCGCTCCCGCAGGCTGCGGAATTTCCACGCCGCACGCTTCCATGGTCAGCAGAAGACGTTCCTTTCCAAGTCCGAAGCCCACGCCCGGTGTCTCCGGCCCTCCGATTTCCTCTACCAGATGGTCATACCTGCCGCCTCCGCATACGGTTCCCTGCGCTCCTATCTTTGTCGTTACGAATTCAAAAGCCGTCTTTGTGTAGTAATCCAATCCGCGGACGATTCCCGAATCCACCACGTATTCGATGCCCATTGCGTCCAGATTGCTTTTAAGCTGCTTGAACGCATCCCTGCAGTCATCGCACAGGTAGTCCAGCATCACCGGTGCTCCCTGCACCAGTTCATGGCATATCGGCGACTTGCAGTCTAAAATACGCATCGGATTTCGATCGAAACGGTCTTTGCATGTATCGCAAAGCTCATTGTATTTCGGCTTAAGGAATTCGCGCAGCGCCTCTCTGTGCTTCTTGCGGCATTCCGGACAGCCTACGCTGTTGATGCGAAGTTCGATATCCGTAACTCCCATCTTTTTAAGGAAGTCACTGGCCAGACCGATGATTTCCGCATCAGCCATCATGTCGTGAGTACCGAATGTCTCAACCCCGAACTGATGGAATTCCCTGAGTCTTCCCGACTGCGGCTTTTCATATCGAAAGCATGGTATATTATAATAGAATTTGGTCGGCTGCGGTCCCGCAAACAGTTTGTGTTCCGTATACGCACGAACCACCGGAGACGTTCCCTCCGGCTTCAGCGTTATATTGCGTTTGCCGTAATCCTGAAATGAATACATTTCCTTCTGTACGATGTCCGTAGTGTCTCCAACACCTCGCTGAAACAGCTCCGTGTGTTCAAACATCGGTGTGCGAATCTCCTGAAATCCGTAAACCCGGCAGATTTCCGCAAACGCCTCTTCAATATAGTGCCATTTGTATGCCTGATCCGGCATCATGTCCTTCGTGCCCTTAGGCGCATTGGTCAGCATAACTTACCTCCATGTATTTTTTCCAAAAAAACCTTTTTCCTTGCGCTCTATCATCTCGTCAATCCGATTGATGTAGATTTCATAATTCGATACGTTGGCGACGCGTTCCAGCCTGTTTTCCCGCGGAAACCAGATCTTGCTGATTCCCCCGGCACCGAGCGCCAGAATTGACTGCGCCTCCTCCATAATTCTTATATTGTAAACGGATGCTGCATTGTCTTTGCAGAATCCAATATTTTCTGTGTTTCCTGATGTGTGCTTTTGTCTGTAAAGATAATAGGGACGATATTCATTCTGCCGCAGCGTTTTCATGGCATAAGAAAGCATCTCCTCCCGCAGATTTTCATTGCGGTAGTTGAATTCTCCATCCATCTCTTTAAGTCTCGATGCACGTTTTACCGCCAGAGTATGCAGGGTGATGTTTTTTGCTCCGAACTCTATAATCCGCTGCAGACTGTGCTTGAAGTCTGCAAAGCTTTCGCCCGGAAGCCCCGCAATAAGGTCGGTGTTGATAATCTCCGGACCGTTTTCCCTCGCCAGTGCGAAAGCGCGCTCCACATCATCCACCGTATGTGCACGTCCGATAATATCCAGCGTCTCCTGCTTCATGCTCTGAGGATTGATGCTGATTCGATCCACGCCATAATGCTTCATAACTTCCAGCTTGTTCGCCGTAATGGTGTCGGGCCGCCCGGCTTCTACGGTGAATTCCTTTACTTTTGACATATCGAAATTCTCACGTATTTTCTGCAGAAAAAGCTCCAGCTGCTTCTCGTCCAAAGTCGTCGGCGTTCCGCCGCCTATATAAATTGACTCAATCTCATAACCGTCATTCTTTACGCCTTTTCCCGCAAATTCGATTTCATGAAAAAGTGCTTCCAGATATCTGTCGATTTCCGGTTTTTTGACCTGGTTTGATGTAAACGAACAGTACAGACATCTCGTCGGACAGAACGGAATTCCGAGATATAAAGACATGCTGCCCATCTTCGGTATTCCGGTGATTTCCTGCTGGTAATTATAAATTTCGAGAGCCAGATCCGCTTTTTCCTGCGACATCAGATACTCATTCGCCAAGATTTTTTTCACTTCGGATACGTCGCCGGTTTTTCTCACCAGTTCGCCCGTCATTTTAACGGGACGAATTCCCGTGAGGATGCCCCATTTGGGCTGTTTGCCCGTCAGCGCCTGCAAATCCCGGTATATCTGCCGCTTAACGGCGTCCTTATCCCCATCGAAGACGCATACTGTCTGAAAATCCTCTGCGGATTCGTCTGCTGCATGCTCTGTATGCTCTGCGGCAATCCTGTCCGGCATCTCCTCGGTTCCGGAAATCTCATATTCTCCCGGCTGCAGAAAAACTTTAATCAGCTCTTCATATTGATTGATTTTCTCTGTTCCAAAAATGCGGCATCTATACAAAAGGATTGTTCTCCTTTTCAAAGCCTATGCTGGTCGGTCCCATGTGTCCCGGAAAGACGTTGGTGTCATCCGGCAGAAGGAACAGTTTCTTACGGATGGAATCTATGATTTCAGGGTAGGATCCGCCCGGGAAATCGGTTCTGCCGATTGACTGACAGAATAAAGTATCCCCGCTGAAAAGTGCCTTTGCAGCTTCCACGTAAATGCACATGCCGCCGGTGGTATGACCCGGTGTATGGATGAATTTCAGCACGGCACCGCCGACCTCAAGCTCGTCGCCGTCATCTACCAGAATATCCGCCTTCGTGGAATACGGCGCACCGAATCCCGTGCTCTGGTTAAGGCCGGGATTCTCCAGCATTGCTTCTTCGTCCTTATAGGCGACTACCTTTGCACCCGGAAACTCCGCTTTATGTTCATTTACTCCGCAGATATGATCGGAATGACCGTGAGTCAGGATGATGTACTTAATCTTAATGTTATTCTCCTGAACTTCTTTGGTCAAAACTTTATTGTAACCGCCGGGATCCACTATAAATCCTTCGTTTGTCTTCTCATCTGCAACTAAATAGGTGTTTGCCTGCAGCATGCCGCTGGGCAGATTTGTAATACGCATACAGTACTCCTTTACTTGTCCACAGAGCCGCATTGACCCGACTCGTGTTATGCTCTTTATTAAAAATTCTTCCGGCTGTCCAGCAGAATTGTCACCGGACCGTCGTTCAGAATGTCCACCATCATATGTGTCTGAAAAACGCCCTCTTCTACGTGAAGTCCGTCTTTTCTGAGTTCTTCTATGACCGTCTGATAGAGACGATTTGCCTCATCGGGCCTTGCGGCTGCCGAAAAGCTTGGGCGCTTGCCTTTGCGGACATCTCCCAGAAGCGTGAACTGCGATACCGCCAGAATATCACCGCCCACATCCTTTACCGAAAGATTCATTTTGTCGTTTTCGTCTTCAAAGATCCGAAGTCCGGATGTCTTGGATGCGATATAGCCTGCATCTTTTTCGGTATCACCGTCCTCGACCCCGATAAGAATCATCAAACCGCGTTCTATTTCACCGCTTATCCGTTCTTCCACGGTGACACGGCTCCTCGCTACTCTCTGTACCACTGCTCTCATGATTTTGTCCGATACGCCTCCATTATACCCGGTACATTCTTAAGCGACCGGATGATTTTTTCCATCTGTTCTTTGTTCTGAATGGAAAGATTCAGATTTATGATGACCGTTTCATCCTTATTTGCCTTGGCATTGAGTCCCGAAATATTAACGTCAAGATCTTCGCAGATCTTAGAAATACTGGAAATCATGCTCTTCTGATCCTTTGCTATCAGCGTTAGCTCCGCATTAAAGGATTTATCCGGCGCATTGTCGATATCCCAGGTTACATCGATAAAACGTGCCCGTTCCTTCGGCGGCAGGGATTTCAGATTGTCGCAGTCTTTTCTGTGAACGGAAATACCGCGGCCCTTGGTTATAAATCCAACGATATCATCACCCGGAACCGGATTGCAGCAGCGCGCCATTCGGATCATCAGGTTGTCTACACCTTCGACTTTTACCCCTGACTTTTCGTTCTTACGCATTTTGCGCGCATTCTGCGCTCTGCGCTGAGCACGTTCGCTGATCTCGTGAAGGTTCTGCAGCAGAGTCTGTTCTTTTTCCGCTGCTTCAGCATGCTTTTCTTCTTCTTCATAACCGATGAGAATGTTCATCAGCTTGCTCTGCAGCGTTCCGCCGTTGGAAAGCTGTGTGTACAGTTCATCCGAGTTTTTGTATCCCAACGCCTTTACCGCCTTGTTTACAAAAGCATTTTTCAAAAGCTCTCTCGGATCGAAACCTTTTTTTCTGATATAACGGTCAATCAGGTCTTTCCCCTTATCAACCGCATCCGTTTTGTTTTCTTTTTTCAGCCACTGACGGATCTTGTTCCGCGCCGAACTGCTCTTAGCGATTTTCAGCCAGTCGATGCTCGGTCCCACCGCATTTGGATTGGTGACAATTTCCACTATATCTCCGTTTTCCAGCGGGTGATCTATGGTGACCATTTTGCCGTTATCCTTGGCACCGACGCACTTATATCCGACATCGGAGTGAATTTTAAACGCAAAGTCCAGAGGCGTTGCACCGGCCGGAAGCTCAATGACATCGCCGTTCGGTGTGAACACGAATACCTGACTGGAGAAAAGATCCATTTTCAGCGATTCCATGAACTCCTTAGGATCGCTGGCATCCTTCTGCCACTCCAGAGCCTGGCGCAGCCAGGATAGATTGACCTCTTCCTTATCCGATGTTATGCCTTCTTTGTATTTCCAGTGAGCTGCGATACCATATTCGGCAATTTTATGCATCTCATATGTACGAATCTGAATCTCAAACGGTTTGCCGTTATCTCCTACGACAGTCGTATGAAGCGACTGGTACATATTCGGCTTCGGCATCGCAATGTAGTCCTTGAATCTGCCCGGAATCGGGGTCCACATGGTATGCACCAGCCCAAGTACGGCATAGCAGTCCTTGACACTGTCAACGATGATCCGCACTGCCATGAGGTCAAATATTTCATCCAGCGTCTTATGCTGGTATTTCATTTTCTTGTATATACTGTAAAAGTGCTTGGAGCGGCCGTAAATGTCGTAATGAACATCTATGTCTTTAAGTGCATTGTTAATACGCTCAACTACGTCATTTATGGCATCTTCCCGCTCATCCTTGCGTTGACTCACCTGCTCCGCCAAATCGTAATACGCCTCCGGCTCCAGGAATTTAAGTGCAATATCCTCAAGCTCCATCTTTATGGCATACATACCCAGGCGAGCAGCCAACGGAGCGTAAATATCGATTGTCTCCCTGCATTTTTCGATAATCTTGTCGTGAGTCATGTAGTTGATGGTCCGCAGATTGTGGAGCCTGTCAGAAAGCTTGATAATGAGGACTCTGATATCCTTGGACATGGCCAGAAACATCTTTCTCAGGTTTTCCGCCTGCCGTTCCTCCTTGCTTTCAAATTTCAGGGAGGCCAGCTTGGTGACACCGTCTACCAGCATGGCCACATCATTCCCGAAATCCACAATCATTTCTTCTTCCGTGTAGGAAGTATCCTCGACGACATCATGAAGAAGTCCCGCCACGATGGTTTCTTCGTCCATTCCCAGATCAGCCAGTATCTCTGCCACCGCCATCGGATGAATCAGGTACGGTTCTCCCGACTTTCGAATCTGACCGCGGTGCATTTCCTCCGCTACGTCATAAGCATGGGCAATCAGTTCTATATCGTAATTGGGATTATATTCTAAAATTGTATCTAAAAACTCGCTTCTTTTCTTCATATTCGTCCGTTAACCCCTACTTTTTCTGATTTCCTTTGACATAACGCTTGGAGCGTTTCTTATCCATGGTGTTTTTAGGCTTCTTGTCAGCCGCTTTCTTTTCCTTATTTTCTTCCGTCTGCAAATCGTCCGCAGCTGATTTTGCAGCATCGCCGGAAACATCTGCACCGGCTGTATCCTGCGAAGCATCCTTTGCAGCCGTATCCTGTGAAAGCTTATCGGGTTCTGATTCAGGAAGCACCTTGGTTTCTTCTATCTGTTTTTTATCCTTTTTCTTGTCTTTTTTACTGTTCTTAGCCGCTGCCTTGACATGTTTTTCGTATTTTGAAACCTTCTTGCGCTTGCTGAATTCATAGTACAGCGGGCTGCACATAGCGATGGAGGAATATGCTCCTGCTATGATGCCGACCATAAGAGGTACGACGAATTCTCTGATAGCGGATCCGGACATAATCAGCATCGGCACCATGACAATCAATGTCGTTGCCGACGTCATCATGGAACGACCCAAAGTCTGAGTGATACTCTGGTCGATAAGCGGCTCAAGCTGCATGCTCCGTTTGTAGTGCAGATTTTCACGAATACGGTCAAAGACTACGATGGTATCGTTGATGGAGTATCCGACTACCGTAAGGATACCCGCAATAAACGGATTGTTAATCGTAATATTGAAGATCGCATAGAATGCGACAACAATCAGTACGTCGTGAACTACGCCCAGCAGCGCAGCTCCTCCGAACCGCCACTGACGGAATCTGAAGCGTATGTATACCAGCATGCATATACCCGCAATCAGTACTGCCAGGAATGCGTTATTTCTCAATTCTTTACCGACAGAAGGTCCGAAGAGTTCTTCTGCGACGACATCATCCTGTGTCGTTCCGAATTTTTCATTGATTGTATTTATGACCTCGGCCCGCTGATCGCTGTCCATGGACTTAATCGTACGGATTACGATTTCTGTATTGTCCTCACCGGAATATATGATTTCCGGATTGAGGTCATATTCTTTAATAGCTTTTTCTACATCGCTTGTTTTGACTTCTTTACCCATATCCATCTGAATCATGGTGCCTCCGGTAAAGTCAATACCGTAGTTCATACCTCTTGCAACACCGAACACGAGACCCAGTGCCAGTATTACAACCGAGATGAGATAGAATATCTTTCTGTATCGTATAAAATGAAGTTCTTTCTTGATATGGAATGACGCCAGGCCGTTTTTCTTGATGCCAAAAAGGCTATTCTTTGCAAGCTTCTGGCTGTCCGCCATGATTCCCACATAGAGCTGAGTAACCACAACTGCGGTGAATATACCTACGACGATACCAATCATGAACGTCCATGCAAAGCCCTTGACAGAGCTTGTTCCGATCTCGTACAGGATGACTGCCGCAATCAGCGTCGTTACCTGAGAGTCGATAACTGTAGCCATCGCACGCTTGAAGCCTTCCTGCGTAGCCACTCGTATGGTCTTGCCGCCGCTGATTTCCTCTCGTATTCGAGCGAATATGATAACATTGGCGTCTACCGCCATGCCAACCGAGAGTATCAGACCCGCAATTCCCGGCAGTGTCAATACGCTGCCCATCCACGCCATGATGTTCAGAACTATGATAACATAGAGCATCAATGCCAGGTCAGCTGCTACGCCCAATCCTCTGTAGGCTACCACCATGAGGATAAGAATCAGCGCAAGGCCGATTAAACCTGCATATACGCTCATTTCCAGCGCATTATATCCAATCTTTGCCGACTGCACCGATGAGTTGACTTCTTCTAATGTAAGCGGCAGAGCACCGCCATTGATCAGAGCTGTCAGGTTGGATGCCTCTTCCTGCGTGAAGTTTCCTGTAATCGTACATTTACCTCCGCTGATCGGTCCGTTGTTTACCGACGGTGCTGAAATAATCTGATTATCAAGCAAAATCATGATAGCATCATTGCTTACGCCTTCTACCGCAGACTGTACTTCGCCGCTGTATGCTTTTGATGTTGCTTCATAAAATGCATCCGCACCTTCACTGTCAAATTCCAGTGCGACGGCATATCCGGCTGAATCCTGATCTGTTGTTACCGATGCATCCTTGACGTTTCCGCCATCCAGAACTATGGTTCCGTCCGCCAGTGCAAACTGCAGCTGAGCTGTTTTACCGATTTGTTCGATGGCTTCTTTTGCATCTTCTGCTCCCGGAAGTTCCACACGGATTCTCTTGTCGCCTTCGATGGTAACGACAGGTTCTGCCAGACCCATCTGATTAACTCTCTCTTCAATGACTGCCTGCGTCTGCTCCATAGCCGTGCGCAGTTCATCGCCCTTGAGATCCGTCTTTGCTTCCATAACGACATATACGCCGCCCTTGATATCCAGACCGAGTTTCATTCGATCCTGAATCGGTTTTATCGGTCCTATGCCGCATACGGTCACATACCAGCCTGCAGCGATAATGAACAGAAACACTACCGCTAAAATGCGCTTCCACTTATACTTCATCTTTGCCTCCATTTAATGCAATTTTTTGGGTACAGTAATGCCCATTTAATCATACTCTTGATATTTTACTACTTTTTTTTATGTTAAACAAGACTTAAGACGTTGATTTTACGCGATTTTTCGTTTCACAGCATTAAAAAAGCCGCTACAAAACTTTACGTTTCATAACAGCTTTATTTCTCCATTTATATTTCCCCGTAAAACATACAGCTATCGAAAAAACTATTCTTCTTTTTCTGCCGTTTCTTCAACTGTTTCAGTTTCTGCTTCAGCCTCAGCCGGCTCTTCGGACTTTTCAGCCTCTTCCGGAGCTGCCTCCTGAGTTTCTTCAGGCTTCTCGGTTTCTTCTTCAGCAGGAGCAGTCTTCTTCAGCTTCTTTGGCTTGCTGGCTTTCTTTGTTTCCTTCTCAGCAGTTTCTTCCTCACGAGCCTTAGCTGCACTCTCTACAACCTTGGAAACAGCCCATCTCATGATTTCGAATTTTACCTTATCGGCACCTACCTGAATAACCAGAGAATCTTCCTTCGTCTTTACGACCTTGCCGCAGATACCGCCGATTGTGATGATTTCATCTCCAACCTGTACGCTGCTTCTCATAGCATTGACCTCTTTTTCTCTCTTTTTCTGAGGTCTGATCAGCAGGAAGTACATCACGGCGATCAGGATGACTAAAGGTAAAATGGTTGCCCAAATGTTTCCGTTCATTAAAGATTCCTCCTAACGGGTTTGTAATTTTCACTATATCCATCGATATCAAACATATCATGGTGCCGGCGATGGGGGTCGAACCCATACGGTGTTGCCACCACGGGATTTTGAGTCCCGCACGTCTGCCAATTCCATCACGCCGGC
>CAVCML010000027.1:0-16573 GCA_963603335.1 Bacteroidaceae bacterium
TGCTTCTTGTCAAGCTTAAACGGAATGATGCAGTCAGGCTTCAGCATGCCCGAAATTCTCCCCTTAAGCACCACGGGGCTTCCGCAGTACGGACAGGATGTCGACGCTGTAGTGGCTTCACATACGATTTCGCCTCCGCATGAAGTGCAGCACAGAATATTCATATTATCCGTTTCACCCTCAGACCATTCACTGCCCGGCTCTGCGTTCCAGTTCATATCATTTGATGAAGGCTGATCTTCCTGTGATTCGAATTGACCGAGTTCGTAAACACTGCTGCAGAACTGACATTTCAGTTTCTGGGTTGCCGAATCAAAAGCAAGCGATCCGCCGCAGGCCGGACATTTATATTCCATTTGATTAAACATAGGTTCCTCCTGTTTTAATCTTAAGAGTGTTTATATTATTTTCTGGGACTTCCGCAGTTTTCACAGAATTTACCTTTGTTAACCGTACCGCAGCTGCACGTCCAGCTTTGTGTTTCTGTAGGTTTCGGGCTGCCGCATTCCGGGCAGAATTTGCCGGAAGCCATCGTGCCGCATTTGCATATCCATGCCTCTGCCGGAGGTGCAGACGCCGTACCTGCAGCCGCCATCTGAGCCTGCTGCGCTGCCGTCTGCTGAGGCTGCTGTCCCATCCGGAATAAATCATTGGCATTAAGTCCGCTTGCCTGGGCTGCCATACCCATGCCCATGAATCCCGTCATTGCTCCGTTCTCGTTAGCCGCCGCTGTGCGCATAGCATCTGCCTATGCCGCCGCTATATTTCCCGCCGCCATGCTCGGATCCGACATGAAAATGGCCTGCTGCATATTCTGTATTTTCAATTTATCTTCATCGGAAACGGATATGGAATTGATACCGAACGAAACAATCTGCAGGCCTCTCTTTTCAGTCCATTGAGATGTCAGTTCCTGATTGAGAGCTTCCGTAATCTCCTGTGTATAAAGCGGAATTTCGCTGTAATCAATGCCTCTTGCGGATATTTTTGCAAGTGCAGGCTGCAGTGCAGTCAAAAGCTCCGATTTGAGCTGACTGTCTATTTCTTCCCTCGTATATTCATTCTGTACATTACCGCAGACATTGGTATAAAACAGCATCGGATTTACAATCTTATATGAATATTCTCCGTTGCAGCGAACCGAAATCCCGAGGAATTTGTTGATGCTCGGATCGATCATAACCTTGAACGGGATTGGATTGAGCGTTCCGTATTTGTTTCCGAGAAGTTCCTTAGTGTTGAAATAATATATTCTCTGGTCCTTTCCGGGACCGCCGCCGAATTTAAAACGCTCCCAGGCATCCTTTGCAGCACCCCTGAGTCCATCCTTCAGGTTTCCTGCAAAGATTGACGGCGAAAGATCATTTTTGTAAATAAAAATACCGGGTTCCGCCGAAAGCTCGATAACCCGTCCCTGTTCCACAATCATCATGCATTGACCATCTGCCACCGAAATGGCGGATCCATCAGTGATTACATTGGATTCTCCTTTTGTATTGGATGACCGTCCCGAAGCGTGCTTGCTCCCCTTGACCACCAGCACATCCTCTTCTATTGCATCACAGATAAAAAAATCTTTCCATTGATCCGCCATAGTGCCGCCGATGGCACCTGCCGCCGCTTTAATAAGTCCCATACTGCTCTCCTCCTGTTTTTAATTATGAAAACCGCCGCACAGTTTTTATTTTCCCACGATTGCTTTAATTGCGAGAGGCACCTGATCCCGGATATCGGTGGCGGTCATGCCCCACTGCCCCAGTCTTCCTGCCGCAAGATCTCCCGCCATACCATGAACGAAAGCCCCGGCTCTCGCCGCATCCGCAGGCGCTATCCCCGATGCCGCCAAAGCTGTGATTACACCGGTGAGCACATCTCCGCTGCCTCCGGTTGCCATCCCCGGGTTGCCTGTAGTATTAATGTATGTGCTGCCGCTTCCCGACGTTACGACAGTATCCGCTCCCTTGAGCAGCACCACCGCGCCCGTCCTGTCGCTCACCGCTTCCGCCGCCGCCGTGCGTCCCATCACACTGACCGGCTCCAGCCCCAGCGCATCCAGCAGACGATCACATTCGCCCGGATGCGGCGTCAGTATCACGTTCTCTCTTCCCTTCAGAAGCTCCGTCTTCCTGCCGAATCTGCAGAGATTTGTGATGCCGTCGGCATCTATGACAACAGGCCCATCAAAAATGCTGAGCATTTCTTCTATCAGATTGTACTTTTTCTCGCTCACTCCCATTCCCGGTCCGATTCCTATAGCATCGTGAACCGACAACGACCGTAAGAACTCCCGATTTGAAACATTTGTACATGTAGCCTGCGGCACGGCAATCTGCAGAATCGGAAAGATTTCTTCCGGCACCGCAGCCTTGACAAGTCCTGCCCCGCAGCGCAGCGCCGCACCGGTGCTGAGGACGCATGCCCCCGCCATGCCGACGGAACCTGCAACGATCAGAACCCTTCCGCACTGTCCTTTGTGAATTTCCCTCGGTCGTTCTCTTATTACAGTATTGACATATGAAAGCGTCGTTAACCCTGTTTCGCTCATTTTTTCTCCTCCTCTAGTAAACCTCAAAAGGCCCTGCATGTGCAGAGCCTCCTCATTTTTCTATTTCTTGTTCTTTTTCTTGCGCGCTCTGGCAGCGGCTTCAATTCTCGCCGCCTTGATTTCCGCATTGGTTCGGCTCGGTTTCGCCGGCATGTTGCCATCCAGCACACCTTGTCCGGGAGGCGGTACATCCAGTCTCTTGCGGCGCATCGCCTGATACAGGAGTTCCTTTGCCTTCATGGATGCATGTCTTGAAAAGTTCACCTTGGCATAGAGATCCAAAAGATTGTTCACACCCATCATTCGTTTAACGTCAAAAGAAATATTCATAATCTTGGCAAATGCGATTACATTGTCATCGATTACATTGTTATCAAGTCGCTTCCATGCACGCTTCATAGCAATGACCGTAATGAACAAATAGATGATTACGCCCATCATGAGGAACGGCAGTGCCAGAACCACATTGGCTTTTATCGACCCGTAAATTCCTTCACTCGGCATTACAAGATAAATGATAAATAAAATCGCAAAAAGTAAGATAAATTTATTTCTGCTCATAAAACTCCTCCAGTTATCCGTTCTCGTATTATAATTGTACAACAATTCCGACAAAAAGAAAACTTAAATCCAGCTAAAATCGTTCGTCCTTCCTTAGTATCTTTCCTTTTTTCCCCGCTCGTGCTATGATTATGATAATGAAACATGATAACAGGAGACATATCCATGGATAATACAAGTAGATTATATCAGTTTTTTGCAAAGAATACGGCGGGCATCCTGCTGTGCCTGGCAATCGCCGTTCCCGCATGGTTTTTAGGCAAAACCGTCCCGGTTGTAGGAGGTCCGGTATTTTCAATTCTCATCGGTATGATTGTCGCCCTCGTTTTGAATGAAAAGGATGATTTTAAAAGCGGCATCACCTTTGTTTCTAAAAAAATACTCCAGTGTGCGGTGGTTCTGCTCGGCTTTGGTCTCAACCTGACCGTCATACTGCAGACCGGCAAGCAGTCTCTGCCGATTATTCTGGGAACCATCTGCACTGCGCTGATTCTGGCGGCTGTTCTGAGGCGTGTTTTCAAGATTCCGGATAATTCGGCTACTCTCATCGGAGTCGGGTCCTCAATCTGCGGCGGCTCCGCCATCGCTGCGGCAGCTCCGGTCATAGGCGCAAGCGACGAGGAAGTAGCTCAGTCCATTTCGGTCATTTTCTTCTTCAATGTGCTGGCTGCCCTGATTTTCCCGGCATTCGGAACGTTTCTGGGATTTTCCGCAACCAGCGGCGAAGCCTTCGGTATCTTTGCAGGAACCGCTGTCAACGACACCTCTTCAGTTACGGCAACGGCAGCTACCTGGGACTCCCTCTACCATCTGGGGACAGCCACCCTTGATAAAGCCGTCACCGTAAAGCTTACCCGCACGCTGGCCATCATCCCTATTACGCTTGGGCTGGCATTTCTGCAGTCGCGCAAAACAAAAACATCGGAGAAATCCGTTTCTGTAAAAAAGATGTTCCCGATGTTCATTCTGTATTTTATTCTGGCTTCCGCAGTGACTACCATCGTCTCCGCCGCCGGGATTTCCACCGACATCTTCACACCGCTGAAAACTCTGAGCAAGTTCTTCATAGTCCTTGCCATGGCGGCCATAGGCCTCAACACCAACATCATCAAACTGATTCGTACCGGAGCTAAGCCGCTGCTCCTTGGATTCTGCTGCTGGATCGGCATCACCGGCGTAAGCCTTCTGCTGCAGCATGCGATGCAGCTTTGGTAGAATCAAAAAACTCGCATTATTCTTCTTCGTCTCTCTTTTCTTCCTCGATTTGTGCAATCATCTCTTCCAGCATCTCATGGTCGCCGTCCACGGATTCCAGCACGCGTTCCGCCTTTTCCAGCTGCCCTTCTCTGGCCAGTTCTTCTATATGTTTTTCATGATCCAGTACGGAAATTCCTCCGTCTACCGCATCAACAAGAATAAAGTAGATGTATCCTTCCGGATCGCGCGCCTTTACCACATAGAATTTCTTATAAAACACATCCTCTTCAATGATCTGCATCTGCGGCGTTGCCATAAGCTTAGCCTTGCCGATGTATTGTTTCAGTGCAAAGGAATGGCCCAAATCGTAGCATTCGTTGAGCGGTGTCTGAATCTCCAGCGCTTCATCCTCAGGAATTTCCACATGGTCGAATTCCGGGTCACCTTCCGTATCGTAGACGGATCCGGATACCCTGTCGATGATACAGTCGCACAATTTGTTCAGCTTCTTCATAATTCGCCCTTTGCCTACCGTAATCAAATACCGCAGCCTGACATACGGATAATAAACTTCATCTATATCCAGCAGATCCAGCTTGGAGTCCGTGTTAAAGAGCAGCACAAGTGCTTCTCTCTGTGTATATCCCGGTTTTAAAATTTTAGCTTCAATCATGTTTCGATTCCCTTTCCGAAATTTTGCCTGTCTGTTTTATATGACTTTATTGTATAAAGATAACAGACCTCCTGTCAATAGTCTTTCAGGAGGTCTGTCATACGATTTATCACTTATCACTTTATTGCGTTGGCATTATATATCGAATTTTTAAATCCTAGTTTGCCATAGCAGCCTGCTTGTTGAATACAAACTGTGTGATAGCCTTGTTCTCTGTGGAGAGGTGCTTGGAAGAAGCAACCTGAACCTTCTTGGATACAGCAATCTTCTTACCTTTAGCTCTTTCAACCAGGTCACACATTTCAGGGCTCGTCGGTTTACCGAAGTTGCTTCCGATAATCATTGCCAGTGCAGATGCGATGATACCTACGAAGAACTGATGGCATCCTGTTGAAGTTGCCAGATCAAACTGTGCCCAAATCTGAACGACTGCGCCGCCGACGATCATGGATATTACTGAGCCTGTCGCATTTGCTTTCTTCCACCATACTGCGCATACATAGCTAGGCAGGAATGCACAGCCCATGAAGCTGAATGTATCTACGATGAGATCGAAGATTCCAGGCGGGTTCAGAATTGCGATGGTAACACCGATAACACCAACAACGATAATTGATCCCTTGGAGATGAATACAACGCTCTTGTCGCTTGCATTCGGTCTGAGCCATCTCTTGTAGAAGTCGATTGAAACGATTGTTGCAATCAGCAGCATCAGCGCAGCTACCGTACTCATGATAGCCGACATGATAGCTGTCAGCATCAAACCTGAGAATACGCCAGGGAATTCCAGAGACGTCAGTGACGGAATTACCAGTTCAGGGTCATTGTCAATCAGGCCGGCAGGGTTCTTTGTGAAGATTACCAGTCCGGCAAGTCCCAGGAAATAAGGGATGAAGCAGAACAGCTGAGTCCAGATTGTAGCATATACTACGGAAGTCTTAGCTGTTTTCGGGCTGCCCATTGCCATGTGCTTGTTAACACTGTGAGGCAGACCCATGTAACCGATAAGATAGATACCTACGGCACCTGCGATTACACCATAACCGCCTTCATAAACGTTATCGCGGCCCCAAACGCTCAGCAGAGTCGGGTCAATAGCTGCCAGGGATTCGTTCAGTCCTGTGAACCATCCCATTTTCATCATCGTAGCAAAGAATACGATAATCAGGGAACCGATCATGATGAAGCCCTGAATTACGTCAGTCCAAGCTACAGCGAAATATCCGCCGACGAATGTGTAGAACAGGATTACGGCTACTCCGACAATCAGTCCTACGGAGAGAGGGAATCCGAACAGTGTAACCAGAGTTTTTCCGGTTGCCATGAACTGTCCCAGTACATAGCATGAAAGTCCGAATACGGCTATAATACATGCCACAACCTTTACAGGTACTGATTCATATCTCTTTTCCAGATACTCTATTGGAGAAATCGCATCCAGCAGCTGAGAAAGTCTTCTCATTCTTCTGCCCAGAACGGTCAGGTTGATCATGCCGCCTCCGGCGTCACCTACTGCATAGAAGATAGCGAAATATCCGAGTGCGTATGCTTCGGAAGGTCCGCCCATGAACATGAATCCGCTCATTGCGGTTGTCTGCAGCGTCAGCGCCGTAACCAGAGGTCCCATGGATCTTCCGCCCAGCATGAAGTCTTCAGAACTCTTGGCTCTTCTGTTCCAGTAAAGTCCCATCGAAATCATACCGATAAAATAAACACAAAGTACAATAATTTCTACTCTCATTCTTCAGCACCCTCCTTTCCCTTGGCAAGTTCAAGGTGATCCTCAAATTCCGAGTCGTCTACCTGATCATCCTGCTTCTTCATAATGAAGTAGTCGATGATTGCAGCGATCGTATAGACGAACGGCCAGATCAGGATTGCTAAGAATGTGCTGATAGGCATTCCTATAATCATAATACTTCCTCCTTACAAAATGTGAATTGATAATGATAAGTTATAAATTCCGAAATTATGATAGCAAGTTGTCAGACTTTTCGCAAGAAACAGTAATTTTTTTAAGCGTAATTTAAAAAGCCTTTAAGCTGATTTTAATCAGTTTAAAGACTTTTGCCGTTGGAATGGCGTATTTTGTTACTTGTTTGTAAGCATCAAATGATACGGTTTGTAAACATATCATGTTGTGCGATAACCCTATTATTCCCCAATTCAATCAAAAATAGAAGTCAAACAAGTCACTATTTGCAGTCATAATATATATGTTTTTCTGCTTACTATTTCCCGAGTTGAAATGTCCGCACCAAAACAGAATATGATCCAATTCAAAGCTTTTATTTTTGTTTGAATTCCCAGATTGTATTTTTTTAGCAGTCATCCGGGAACTTTTTCTGCAAAAAGCTCTTCCCAGGCAACTTCAAATTCCCAGGTCAGCTTTTTATTCAGCCTTTTCGGAAGCAATAACGCTTAGGAAAGAATTTTAAGCTCGATTTTTTCCATGACTTGGTATGTTATCAAAAAATTTCCTAAGTGAAAGATCTTCATCCGCCTGCCAACAAGGCATCACTCCAAATTTAACTTCATTTTAAAGCAATCTGTGAATTTAAAACTGTTTCAAAATGTCATTTGCAGAAAACAATCCAAAAATAACAATATTTTTGTCGAATCCGGGAATTCGAAAAAAATCACCGCCATATATAAAGCTCTGATTAAATTCGCCTGTCATTCCTACTTTGTATTTGTTTCCCTTTTAATAATCTTTTAATCTATAATCTCTGCGATATGCCTCAATCTTTTTATGTATACGTATGCGCGGTTTATCGGTTATCGCTACAATTATAAAAAAGAACAGATTTACGGCAAGAGCGGCAATGGCGCAAATACTGGAATCTTCCCCCCCTGTAAGAAGAAGTCCCATTAAAAATGTCAGTTCTCCGCATATCACGCCCATAAAAGCTGCATTGGCGGTTGAACGTCTCCAGAAAAACGCTCCCACTACGGGAATAATCAGCTGGGACTGTGCTCCCAGTGCGATAATGCCTAAATCAAAGATATTCTGCGGCACCACGATTATAAACAGATATGAAACTATCGATATAATCAGCACCGTCCACTTAGCGATTACAACAAGTTTTGGCTCCGGCGTATTGCGGTTGACATACCTTTTATGCACATCAATGGTATAAACCGCTGCCAAGGCATGCACCTGAGAATTAGCTGTGGAAAATATGGCAGCAAAAATTCCTATGATAATAAACGTATAAAAGAACGGATTTGCATACTGATGAAGCAGTGTAAGCAATACTGAATCCGGATTTTCCACGTGATCTGTCAGAACGAGCGCCGAGCTTCCCGAAAACAGCGTACCAATGCATATTATCGAAGACAGGCATAAAAGCCACGGAATGATATTAAAGGTCCGTTCCGATTCTGCCGCATAATTTCGTATCCATATCTGCGGTCCCATAAATGCTCCCACAGGAACGATGAAAAACAGCGAAATCCACAGCATAACGCGGTGCTTTCCCTCAACGCCCGGCATGGATACATATGACGGATCCCTGCCTATCAGCGTAAAAAACACATTATCGGTTCCCCCGGCCACATACATAAGATAAAATCCCGCCGACACAATGGCAATGATGATTAAAATGCCGTAAAAAATATCGGTCATAACGACAGCCCGAAGCCCGCCGGCCCACAGGTAGATTACCAGGATTGCGAAAAAAATGATGCCGCCCACATAAGAGGAAATAGTTCCGCTTGTGACCACATTGATTACCATCAGTCCGCCTACCATCTGCACCTGCAGATACACCATGGTGCTGAGAACCGTCACCACTGTAACCAGAACATTTAATGCACTCGAACCATAGATATCGTCAAAGAAATCAGTCGGTGTCATGTAATTATGCACTTTACCGTAATGCCAAATTCTGCGGCCGAGGATGATAAAAAGCACTGCAAACAATGCATCCCAGCCTACCGTCGTCATGTAAATCGGTCCCTGTTCATAAAAATACGTAATTCCGCCGATAAATGCGAATGCACTCATCCAAGTTGCAAAAATTGTCATATATAAAGGGAACGTTCCTACTCTCCGCCCCTGCAGAATAAAATCACTTGTATTGTTAACCGCTTTATTTCGTGCAAATTCCCCCAGCAGCAGCGGGACGAATGCAAATACGCAGATAAGCAGCAGCCTGATGGCATTTGTAATCATTTCTTTTTCATACCTTCCCCATTTATTTCGCTTTATTCTATCACATAATTACGGTATAATAAACAGCGGGGAGGATTTTATTATGTATTTCAGCTGGCTCATATTTATCGCACTTTTTACATTTGCAGCATCGGCTCTGTACTTCTATATTTTCTCCCGCAAGCAGGAAAAATTCATGAAATACTGGGGATTCTCGTGGATTGCCTACTCCATGAGTCTGCTTTGTCTGCTTTGTTTTTTCTCATCCAACGATGACATATTTCTGGAACTCCGAAAGGTTGTCGATATGTTCAACCTGCTTTTCCTCCTGTTCGGCTCCTATTCCTACACTCATTTGAAAGTGCCGACATACTGGTATAGATTTTCCTTATATCTGCTGCTTCTGGCAATCATCTGCATAATCTACAGCTTTGACCTGCTGTCCTTCTATCTGCCGATTTCCGTATATCAGCTTATCATTACAGGTTTTCTCTGTTATAATATATATAAGAAGTGGAATCTTGTCCTCGGCGAACGTATCACCGCTGCGCTGGTCTTTCTGCTGTGGGGATGCATTAAATCGGTAGTATCCATCTATGAAACACTGCTGCCGATTACATTCAACTATTACATGATTGAAATTTTGATGTCAAACCTGGTGAATTTCTGTATTCTTGTAATTTACGTTGTATATACCCAGCGGGAAAATCGACTTGCCAGCGATTTGTATCGTACGGTTGTCGACAATTCCAAGGATGTCATCTTTTACTATAAACTGCATCCTTACGAGGCTTTTGAATATATCTCGCCTTCTATCCTCGAAGTAACCGGATACCCGCAGTCGGCGTTTTATGATAATCCCAAGATGTTTCAGACGCTGACCGACAATATTCATGAAGAAGCAATTCGCGACCTCTTTACTGCAAAGTTTCCCGCACGGGATCGTATTATAATCGAGATGACAAACAGAAGCGGTGAAACTTTCTGGGGCGAATTCACATGCACCATCATACGCAGCCAAGAAGATGAAGAACCGGTGGCACTTGAAGGATCCTTCCGTGATATTACAGCGATTAAAACCGCCGAACTGGATCAGCTCCATGCGACCAAAAGCCGCAATATGCTTCTTTCCTATATATCTCACGAGCTGCGTACGCCTATCACTTCCATCGCAGGCTATCTTACTGCCATAAGCGACGGTACGATTGAAAGCAGTGAAGAAAAACAGGAGGCAATGGAGATTATTACATCCAAAACCCTGGTTTTAAAGAAACTTGTGGATGATTTGGATCAGCTGTCAAAAATGCAGACGCATCGATTCACTTTCGACTTTACCCTCTGCACTATTCCGGATGTTGCGGATTTCTTGATTACCGGCAACATAGGTGATGCCAAATCCGCCGGATTTGATGTTTCCGTCGACTATGACGAAGCATCTCTCACGGATTACTGGGTCGTAGTGGATCTTGACCGTATAAACCAGGTATTTTCAAACTTGATAACCAATGCGATAAAATATTCAGATAAGTGCAGAGAACTGCAGATTGCATTTAAAACAGACCGTGCTGCCGAAAATTTCATAGTATCGGTAACGGATCATGGCATCGGGATACAGGAAGCCCAGCTGACGCATGTATTCGATCAGTTCTATCGGGCTGAAAATGACCGAAAAAGCAAACACGGACAGCCCCGCATCGAAGGCCGCGGACTCGGCCTGACGCTTTGCAAAGAAATCATGCTTGCCCATCAGGGCGACATTTACGCAGAGAGTACTTTTGGAGAAGGAAGCACTTTTACATTCATCATCCCACTTTATAAGGAGGTCTGAATCATGGCAAAAGAAAAAATTCTGGTAGTGGACGACGAAAAAGCAATTAACAAGCTCGTGTGTTCCTATCTGACAAAGGAACAGTTTCGCCCGCTTCCTGCCTATAACGGAGAAGAAGCTCTGAATCTGCTTAAAAGAGAAAATCCGGATTTGATTATCCTGGATATCATGCTGCCGGATACGGAGGGGACATCGCTTTCTCTGGATATCAGGGAATATTCAAATGCGCCGATTATCTTTCTGAGCTGCAAAACTCAGGAAATCGATAAGATTATCGCCCTGTCCGCAGGCGGAGACGATTACATGACCAAGCCGTTTATGCCGGGGGAACTGATTGCGCGAATCAAGGCTCACCTGCGCAGGCAGAATTCGCTTGCACGCAAGGCTGCGGAAGAAAAATCCAGCATCTTCGAATACGAGGGATTGAAAATCGATTTTGATACCCATGACGTATACCTGGATGGTGAAGCGGTTAGTCTGACTTCCAAAGAGTTTGAGATTCTTAAGCTGCTGGCCAGACATCCGCGAAAGGTATTCCCTGCTTCACAGATTTTTGAAACCGTATGGAAAACCGACTGCATGGAAAACGATACAAAAACCGTCATGGTTTATATCAGCACGCTGCGCAAAAAACTCGAACGAAAAACTCACGATACCAATTATATCGTAAGCGTTCGCGGCGTGGGATATAAATTCAGCTACATGCCGAAGAAGGACGATTAGATTGCTCTTTTATGCCATATATTTTCTAAAAAAGAGGACCCGGCTACGCCAAGTCCTCTTTTTTACGTTTATACATCCATTTTACTTGTATTCTTTATAATTTTATTATTCCGCCCTCTTTTTATACGTAACGAACCAACATGTATACGGAGCAGATTGCTACGGACAGTATCATCATCGGGAACCCGACTTTAAGGAACTGCATATACGTAATCGGATAACCTTCTCTTCCGCTGATACCGGAGAGTACTACATTTGCAGATGCACCGATCAGTGTTCCGTTTCCGCCCAGGCATGCACCGAGCGACAGTGCCCACCAGAGAGGCATAATATCCATGCCGCTTTCTCCCATAGACTGAATCAGCGGAATCATAGTAGCTACAAACGGGATGTTGTCCAGTGTTGCGGACAGCAATGCGGATACCCACAGAATTATCATCATCGTCATAACTGCCTTGCCGCCGGTTGCATTCATGATGATATCAGCCAGCTTATCGATAACACCTGTTTCTACCATGCCGCCAACCACGATAAACAATGCGGTAAAGAATATAATAGTCGGCCATTCAACGCCTTCTACGACGGATTCCACGTTCTGTTTTCCGATAATCATCATAATCACAGCTCCGGACAGGGCGATGATGGATGATTCCATGTTGAGCACACCGTGCAGTGAAAATCCGGCTACAATCAGTATAATCATGACTACACTCTTAATCAGGAGCGGTCTGTCCTTGATTAAAGCCCTTTCATCCATTTCCATAACTTTCTGCATTGCTTCCGGAGTTGCAATCAGCTGTTTTTTGTAAATCAGCTTAAATGCGAATATCGTGGCAATCATAACAATTAAGATGATTATTCCGTCGTTTAACAGGAAGTCTACAAATGACAGCCCTGCTGCACTTCCGATCATGATGTTAGGCGGGTCACCGATTAATGTTGCCGTACCGCCTATGTTTGATGCCAGAATCTGAGTCATGATGTAAGGCACCGGATTCAAATCCATAGCTTTGGTTATAGCAAATGTCATCGGGCCAACGAGAAGTACCGTTGTAACATTATCCAGCAATGCCGACAGCAGTGCTGTAATGATAATGAAAATAACCATCATTTTCCATGGGTCACCCTTGGAAATCTTTGCTGATTTGACTGCAAGGTATTCAAAAATCCCCGAATTCTTTACGACCGCTACGAACAGCATCATGCCGATCAGCAGTCCGATGGTGTTGTAATCGATATAGGATACACCTGTTTCGATATCAAGCACACCTAAAATGATGAGCAATACCGCGCCGCCTACGGCAACGACTGCTCTGTGAATCTTCTCTGAAATGATTACAACCATTACCAGAACGAAGACAATCACGGATAAAGTAGCTTGTGACATTCCGTTTTCCTTTCTACAAATAAGTTCCATTTTCCATTTACTCTGTAACTTTAATATAAAAACCGCAAAAAAGCAACTTAATTTTAGTTAAAGACCGCAAAAAAATATCTTTAAAATGCCTGTATTGTACTCAGGCAACAGAAAAAAGCAGGTGCGCATGCACCTGCTTTTTTCTGTTTTGTTGTTGTATATTCTATGATTTTAATCTGTATTTCTACGCGTAACGAATAAGCATATATACCGAGCAGATCACTACCGACAGAATCATCATAGGGAATCCTATCTTCAGGAACTGCATGTATGTTACCGGATATCCGTGCTTGGAGCTGATACCTGTAAGTACTACGTTAGCAGAAGCTCCGATTAATGTTCCGTTTCCGCCCAGACATGCACCCAGTGACAATGCCCACCAGAGAGGCATAACGTCCATACCGTCGTTGCCCATCGCTGTAATCAGAGGAATCATGGTAGCAACGAACGGGATGTTGTCCAGTGTTGAGGACAATATAGCCGATACCCACAGAATTATCATCATCGTCATAACCGGTCTTCCGCCTGTGAACTGCATGATTACATCAGCAAGCTTATCGATGACACCTGTCTCTACCATACCGCCTACAACGATAAACAGTGCCGTAAAGAAGATGATTGTAGGCCATTCAACATCCTGAACGACTTCTTCGATATTCTGTCTTCCGATAATCATCATGATGACAGCACCTGAGAGTGCGATGATGGACGATTCCATATGGAGTACACTGTGAAGCATGAAAGCAGCTACTACCAGAACGATCATGATGATGCTCTTTATCAGCAGTGACTTATCTTTGATAAGGGATTTTTCATCCATCTGCATAACCTTCGCCATTGCTTCCGGAGTAGCGATAAGTTTTCTGCCGTAAACAAAATAGAAAGCCGCGATTGTAGCTATCAAAACAATCAGGATGATAACTCCGTCATTTGCCAGGAAGTCCATGAAGGTCAGCCCCGTAGCACTTCCGATCATAATGTTAGGAGGATCTCCGATCAGCGTTCCCGTACCACCGATATTGGACGCCAGTATCTGGGTCATAATATACGGAACCGGATTCAAATCCATTTCTTTAGTAATAGCGAATGTCATAGGTCCTACCAGCAGAACAGTTGTTACATTATCAAGCAGGCCGGAAAGCAATGCCGTGATAACGATAAACAGAATCATCATCTTCCACGGATCGCCTTTAGCAATCTTTGCAGATTTCACTGCAAGGTATTCAAACATACCGGAATGTTTTACAACCGCTACAAACAGCATCATACCGATCAGCAGCCCGATGGTATTGTAATCGATATAGGATACACCCGTCTCGATATCCAGTATGCCGAAAATAATAAGCAATACGGCACCTGCCACAGCACAAACCGCTCGGTGAACTTTTTCGGAGATGATTACAATCATTACCAGAATGAATATAATCACCGACATAGTTGCATCTGACATTTAATTCACCTTTTCAACCCTTCTCATAAATTATTTTCTAAAAAAGGACTGTTTTCCCCAAGATGTCCGGCAGGCATAAAACAGCACGCTGCACATATATACCCAACAACAAAGTATATATCCGTACAGGAAAGGAAGTCCCAAAATAAACGGATAAATCCTCTCACGCACAAGAAGAATTCCCGGAAATTCCATGGCGAGAAAACCTATTGCTATCAGAATGCCAATGATCCATCTCCGTATTCTAATCTTCTCTTTTGTACCTGCATTTTTCATCTTGAAAAGTACCTTTCGTCTGTCACACACTCTAATACATATATATGAAAAAAACAACTGAATATTTTGCTTAAAATCGTCTCAAACGCAAACTCATACTAAAGTGCTAAGCCTAAAATCAGTGTCGCCATAAGGAGGTAAGTCAGCGTAGAAACCGTGTCGGTAATCGATGAAATCATTGGAGTTGCCATGAGTGCCGGGTCTATGCCTATTCGTTTTGCAGCCATCGGCAAAAGTCCTCCCAAAAGCTTTGCAAAAATAATAACCAGAATCATAGACAGCGATACCGTCAGCGCAATCATCGGTGAATTTCCGTCGATAATGATGATTTTTCCGAAATTAATAATGCTGAGAACAAGTCCTAAAATGACGCTGACCCTAAACTCTTTCCACATGACTCTCACTGCGTCTTTTAAGTCAATTTCATCGGTGGACATACCGCGTATTATCAATGAGGCGGCCTGAGTTCCGGCGTTTCCTCCCGTACCTGAGAGCAGCGGTATATAGGCAACCAAAGCAATCACCTGTGCCAAAACCTCCTGAAATGTGGATATTACCACTCCCGTAATCATCAATGCCACCATCATAATCGCCAACCACGGAAGCCGGTTTTTTACATGTCGAAACACGCCCATGTCCAGATATTCCTGATCCGAATCGTCCATGACGCCGGCCATTCTTTCGATATCCTCCGTCGTTTCTTCTTCGATAACATCCAAAATATCGTCAAATGTAATAATACCAACCAGTCTGTGTTCATTATCCACAACCGGGATTGCCAGGAATCCGTATTTCTTAAAAGTTTCCGCAACCTCTTCCTGGTCATCGTGAACGTTGACATACACATATTCCGTATTCATCAGTTCCGAAACCCTGACATCGCTGTCTGCGATAACCAGCGCACGCAGAGATACTATTCCCTCCAGCTTGCGTCCGCCCTTTTTCACATAGCATGTGTATACCGTTTCACTGTCCATTCCCACATTTCGGATATGCTGCAAAGCCTCTTCTACGGTCATCGTTTCCTGCAGACTGATGTATTCCGGTGTCATCAGGCTTCCTGCACATGTATCCGGATAATTCAAGAATGTATTGATCAGCTTTCGCTCTTCTTTCGGTGTTTTTTCAAGAATCTTATCGACGATATTTGCAGGCAGTTCCTCCAGCACGTCGATCATATCGTCGAAGTCAAGTTCTCCCATAATGTAGGAAACTTCCCGATCGGTAATGCCCTGGATTATCTCCCGCTGATCATCAGACGGCAGATAGGAAAACACCTCCGCCGAAATATCCTTCGGCAGCATCCGGTATATGATAATAGTTTTATCAATACCCGATTCTTCCAGAATTTCTTCGAGAATCTCAGCTATATCCACTTCATTATGTTTTAAAATTTCATCTCGGGCGCGGAAATACGCCTTCTCCTCCAGAAGATCCAGAATTCGTTCGATTTCTTCATCAAATATCTGCATCTTTGTATCCATATTCATTGATTCAGTCATGCAATTTCCTCCCCGTCAAATATTCTCGTATATTATCGGCAAACGCCGCAGTTTTTTCTTCAATTCCCGGAATTTGCGGAACTTCCCCGGGACGGTTAGCTGTTTCAAGTATAGCAAATTTCCCCGGCAAAGCAAAGGTTTTATTCATATTGAGCCCGCTGATGAGCTGTACCGCCTCGCTTAGCCTTTTATTCTTCTATTCTGTTTTGTTTATAATACCACATTCACCTTGTATGATATTTAGG
>CAVCML010000028.1:0-6078 GCA_963603335.1 Bacteroidaceae bacterium
TTCTGGCGACGGAATGGTTGTGGTGGTACTGGTGTCTGGGATTTGGATTCATCTGTTATAACAGGCAGAAAAGCAAGAAGGAGGCGTTAACATGATTTATGGTGTGATTTTAGCCGGCGGAATCGGCAGCCGTATGGGAAGCATTGAAAAACCGAAGCAGTTTCTCTCGATAGGAGATAAACCGGTAATCATTCATACGGCAGAAAAATTTCGATTAATGAAGGAATTCGATGAAGTGCTGGTGCTTTGCCCGGCGGACTGGACGGAATACACCGATGAACTGATTACAAAGCACATTCCGGACAGAGCTTCCATCAAAGTACTGACCGGCGGAGATACAAGAAATGAAACGCTGATGAATGCGATTCGATATATTGAATCCTGCGGTAATCTGGATGAGAAAACGATTATCGTGACGCATGATGCAGTGAGACCTTTTGTTACACTGCGAATCCTGCGCGAAAATATAGAAGCGATGAATACATGCGATGCCTGCGATACTGTAATTCCGGCAACGGATACCATCGTGGAGTCACTGGATCATGAAAAGATTTCAATTATCCCCGATCGAAAATTCCTATATCAGGGACAGACGCCGCAGACTTTTAAAGCAAAGAAGTTAAAGTCGCTTTATGAGAGTTTAACGGAAGATGAAAAAAATATTCTTACGGATGCAGCTAAGATTTTTGTAATCAAAGGCGAATCGGTCAAGTTAATTCGCGGAGAGACATTTAACATTAAAATCACGTATCCGTATGATTTAACGGTGGCAGAAGCATTAATCAAAACTGATATGTAGTATAGCCAAAGGACAGGCCGGAAAGGGAAAGCAATGTTAAATACTGTGTATAGGCTGGTAAGGCCGCGAAAATTTGAAATCGATTTTGAAAATATAGAACTGACGGATGATGTTGTAATGGTTCGCCCTACGCATCTGAGCATATGCAATGCGGATCAGAGATACTATCAGGGCAAGCGAGATCCGAAGGTGCTGGAGAAAAAGCTGCCGATGGCTCTTATCCACGAAGCAATAGGTGAGGTCGTATATGACGGAAAGGGAGAATTTGAATCCGGAGAACGTGTCGTCATGATTCCGAACACTCCGTATGAAGAGGATGAGGTTATTGCCGAAAATTATCTGCGCAGCAGCAAATTCCGCGCAAGCGGTTTTGATGGTTTTATGCAGGATAATGTGGCGATGCGCCGCGATCGTCTGGTGCGCGTGCCGGAAAACATCGATCCAAGAGTGGCTGCATTTATTGAAATCATTTCGGTCAGCTACCATACAGTACAGAGATTCCTGCGTTTCGGACACAAGCGCAAGGAAAGCGTGGCAATATGGGGGGACGGTAATCTTGCCTTTATCGTTTCACTGATTCTGCGGCATGAATTGCCGGATGTTAAACTCTGCATCATGGGAATCGACGAAGATAAAATGTCAGGTTTCACATTTGCAGACGAAACGTATCATGTGAATAAGATTCCTGAGGATTTGACATTCGATCACGCATTTGAATGCGTTGGCGGACAGGGATGCGAGATGGCTGACAATCAGATTATAGACTATATCAAGCCGGAGGGAACGATTGCTCTTATGGGCGTCAGCGAAAACCGAGTGCCGATTAACACGCGAATGGTTCTCGAAAAGGGACTGCGCATATTTGGAAGCAGCCGCTCCGGTCGTGAGGATTTTGTAAATACGGTCAATTTCCTGACAGAATCCGAAAAAAATGTTCAGCTTTTGACAGGACTGGTGGATTCGGTAATCGAAGTACAGAATATAGATGATATGAACAAAGCTTTTGAAAGCGATATCCGCAAAGCTGGTGGCAAAACCATCATGCTGTGGAATGTATAATCCCGAAAGGATACAGGTGCCGTCATGCCGCAGATTTCGGTTGTAATACCGGTATACAATGGAGAAAAAGATCTTCCTGTCATGCTGCACTCGCTGCAGCGGCAGATTTATAATGACTACGAAGTGATAATTGTAAATGATGGCAGCAGGGACAGGACTCAGCAGATTGCAGAAGAATTCGCAGAAAACGATGATAGAATTCGGGTTTTGCGGCAGGATAATCAAGGCGTTTCCATCGCAAGAAATTATGGACTGAAAGAGGCCTGCGGTACTTATGTTGTTTTCTTTGACAGCGATGATAAGGTCCCGCAGAATGCTTTGCGGAAAATGCTTGAAGCCATCCGCGGCCGGCAGGCTGATATGGCTGTAGGCATTATGGAAACCGTAAGCGACGGAAAAACCGAGATCAATAAGGCCAGCAAAACTCTGGCGAAACAGCCGAGCATTTCCCCGAAAGATCCGGCTTTTATCAAGACCTGGTCGCAGTGCAATAAAATGTACCGGCGGGAATTCCTTTTAGAAAACAATGTCCGATTTCTGCCTGTAAAGGTGGCGGAGGACGGGCATTTCCTATATCAGGCGCTGACATGTCAGCCTAAAATCTGCGGCTGTGATGCAGTCGTTTATCAATATGTTCGCAGACCGTTTTGGGTGGGACTGCATACGGCATCTAAAAATGCGGACGGTTCATATTTAACGGATCGCCTGCAGGTATACGGCGATATGCTGGACATGACAGCGAAATTGATGGAAGATGAGCCCGTTAAAAAACAAAAAGTCTATCGTGATATGCTCATAACGCGTTTTTTAAGAGGCGGAATTACGCAGGCATTTTACCGCAGAATCTGGCGCTGCGATAAAGAAATTCAGCCCGAGCTGCAGCAGGCGGTGCAGCGATTCCTGCCGATGGTCACAGATGCGTGCCGTGAGGATATCTTAAAAGAAGAGTGGGATATTCCGCTTAGTCTCATCGCTGAAGGAGCTGTAACGGATGCACAGGATTACTTTTGTGCAGAACCGCAGATTTCAATCATAATTGCCGGCCTTTCGCCGGAACATGTTTCTGTTTTTATGCAAAGTATGCTGAATCAGGAATTTCCTTCTTTTGAGGTGCTCGTTGAAGAAGAAATCTTCGACAAAGCGGATGGAGCCTGGAAGAATATGCCGAATATCACGGCGATTTCCAAGAATTCATTTGCCTGCAAAACGGTTTCGCAGGCGGTCAGGGGCAGATACATCTGCTGGATTGATAGAGCGACGATATTCCCGGTTCATACCCTTAAACGCATGACGAGCCTGCTGGAAAAAGAAAAGGAATTGGATTTTTTGTCGGTATATATGAACCGGATTTGTATTAACGGAGCGCAGGTGGAAGCTGCAGAAAATGTACAGCTGACCTCTGCGGAGGCTCTCTTCGGGCCATTGAAAAAGAGCAAAAACAAGTTTCAGCAAATTGACAGACTGGATAATATTTCGGCTAATAAAATGTTTCGCGCGGCTGCAGTTAAAGATGTCCCTTTGCGAGGCATGACGGCAGCGGAACTGATGAAATTTTACCGGACTCACAGTTTCAGGAAAATCCGCAGCGCATGGATTATGACGGATATTACGGATGAGCGGCTGCAGGAGAGGGCAGAGAAAAAAATCGGACCATGCACGATGAAATTATATGCAGTAAGAAACCGTTTGATTCGCCGAATCGGCGGCAGTATTCGCGATAAATTAAGAGGAAAAAGATGACGATATTGATTAAGGGCTGCAAAGCTTTTCTCAACTTCATATTTTTGTTTTTTAAACTGCTCCCGGTGTTAAATAAGGTGACGTTTATCAGCAGGCAGTCCGATGAGGTTTCTACTGACATGAAAATGCTGTCGGATGAAATAGGGCGGCGTGAGCCTGCTGTCCGGACGGTGTTTTTGTGCAGGACGATTCCGCCCGGGATAATCGGAAAGCTGCGCTACTGCTGTCATATGTTTAAGCAGATGTATCATATCGCAACATCTAAAATTGTGATTTTGGACAGTTATTGTGTAGGCGTGAGCCTGCTGCGTCAGCGGAAGTCGCTGCTGGTGGTTCAAATCTGGCATGCGCTCGGTGCATTAAAAAAATTCGGACGCAGCATTCTGGATGAAGGAGAGGGACGAAGCCGTGAAATCTCTGAGGCAATGAATATGCATCATCATTACGACATGATTGTTTCAAGCAGCACCCTATGTGCACCGCATTTTGCGGAAGCGTTCGGATATGAAGCGGAGTGCGTCCGGGTTGCGTCTCTTCCGCGGGTGGATTTGCTTACGGATACGCTTCATCATGAGAATGACCGCCGCAGAATTCTGCAGAAATATCCGGAATTAACGGAAAAAGAGACTATCGTCTACGCGCCGACATTTCGAAAAGAAAGCCGCTGCAATGAAGAGGCTTTGGAGAAGCTGCTGCAGGCGGTGAACCTGCGGAAATACAATCTTGTAGTCAAGGCGCATCCGCTGATGAATGTGGAACAATATGCAGATCGGGAAGGCGTGCTGTATGATAAAAGCTTTACGACTATAGAAATGTTCACGGCGGCGGATTACGTTATCGTGGATTATTCGGCGGTGATTTATGAGGCTGCTTTGATGAAGAAACCGTTGTTTTTCTATGTATATGACATGGAGCAGTACCAGGACAACCGCGATTTTTATATAGATTATAAGGCGGAAATGCCGGGGGTGATTTCCGCTGATGCGGGAAAAATTCTGCAGGCAATCGAAGAAAAAGATTATGATATTAAGCAGGTGGATGCTTTCGCGCAGAAATACGTGGAAATCAGGCAGAATTGCACGGCGGATTTGGCAGAAAAGATTCTGCGCATGAGAAAGTCGTGAAGGAATGCCATGAAAATTATAGACAGAAAACTGCTGAAATTCATTCTGGTAGGCATAATCAACACCCTGGCGGGCATGGCAATCATGTTCGGCCTGTACAATCTGGCGGGGTGCTCATACTGGGTATCCTCGGCAGCCAATTATATTATTGTGAGTATATTAAGCTATGTGCTCAACAAGCACTTTACATTTCGGCATGAAGGCGAGACTCTGCAGAGCGCGCTGCGGTTTGCGGTAAACATTGCAGTATGTTATCTGTTGGCTTACGGTATTGCAAAACCGGCAGTCAGGTTTCTGCTGGAAAATCAATCGCAGCAGGTGCAGGAAAATCTAGCCATGCTGGCAGGGATGTGCCTGTTTACCGGATTTAATTATCTGGGGCAGCGGTATTTTGTATTTGGGGATTACAATGAAGAAAAAGAAGCAGAGCAAGAAAAAACAAAGCTTTAAAACAGAATATGAGAAATGGCAGAGGCTGCCTGACCTTACGGATGCAGAGCGCAGCAGACTGGGTTCCATGACGGAGGAAGAACAGTACGAATGCTTTTATCGCATGGTGCCGTTCGGCACCGCAGGAATGCGCGGTAAAGTCGGCATCGGATCAAACCGCATCAACCGATATACGATCAGACTGGCAGCATGGGGAATGGCACAGGTTATGGGGGAAAATGCAAAGGTTGCGATAGCCTATGATACCAGAAATGACTCGCGGGCATTTGCGGAAGAAACGGCAAAGGTACTGGCATATGCCGGGCTGAAGGTGCTGATTTTTGATCGCCCCTCGCCGGTACCGCTGCTTTCGTATACCGTAAGAGAACTTCAGTGTGACGGGGGAGTAGTGATTACCGCCAGCCACAATACGAAGGCATACAACGGCTTTAAAACCTACGAAACGTCCGGTGCGCAGATGGGACCGGAAAAGACTGAAGAAATTTTCGGACTGATGAAGGAAAAAGCGGATTCGCTGGATATTCCGCACTGCGGCGATTTGCAGCAGGAGAACGTCGAGTGGATCGGTGAAGAGATTTCAGACAAGTTCATACGGGCGGCTGCAGACTGCAGCAAACTGAAAGATGTATCCGCCAAGGAGAATCTTAATATAGTATATACACCGCTGTTCGGCTCCGGCAGGGATTTTGTACTGGGAGCACTGAAGCTGGACGGATTTTCGCAGGTTAATCTGGTAGAGGAGCAGGCGGAATTTAACGGGAACTTTCCGGGACTGAGAAAGCCGAATCCGGAGGAGCCGGAGGTGTTTCAGTCGGCGGAGCGGCAGGCTCTGCAGCAGCATGCGGATCTGATTATCGGTACGGATCCCGACAGTGACCGAATCGGTGCGGGAGTTATAGAAAATTC
>CAVCML010000029.1:0-2833 GCA_963603335.1 Bacteroidaceae bacterium
GAGGAATCAAAAATGGACAAGAAAAAAATGTACATCAATGGTGAGTGGATCGAAGGCACTTCCGGCAAGACATTCCAGTCTGTAAACCCGGCAACAGGTGCTGTAAACGCAGAAATCTGCCAGAGCAGCGTTGAAGATACAAGAGCTGCTATCGATGCTGCTTACACTGCATTCTATGAAACCAGAGAATGGCGTGACATGGATGCTCAGGAAAGAAGCGACATGATGCTGAAGATCGCTGATACGGTTGCTAAGTACAAGGATGAACTGGCAATGCTGGACAGCATCGACATGGGTAAACCGCTCAGAGAAGCTGAAGCAGACGTAGATGACACTATCTACTGCTACAGATACTATGCAGGCCTGATGAAGGCACCTCACGGCGGCGCTTATGAAGTAAACAAGGGATTCGGCGACATGCACTGCTACAGCATTCATGAACCGATCGGCGTATGCGCTCTGATCACACCGTGGAACTACCCTCTGCTGATGGGTGCAAACAAGCTGGCTCCGTGCCTCGCTGCAGGAAACACTGTTGTTTACAAGCCTCCTACAGTAAGCGTACTGTCCGCAATCAAGATGTTCGAGATCTTCGAAGAGGTTGGTCTGCCTAAGGGTACCGTAAACCTCGTAATGGGATCCGGAAGCGTTCTGGGAGCAGAGCTTTCCGAAAGCAAGAAGGTTGACATGGTTTCCTTCACAGGAAGCACAGCGGTTGGACAGGACATCATGAGAAGAGCAGCAGGAACCGTTAAGAAAGTCAGCCTGGAACTGGGCGGCAAATCCCCTAACGTAATCTTTGCAGATGCAGATCTGGACTGTGCAGTAGAATGGTCCATGATCGGTGTATTCTATAACCAGGGCGAAGTATGCTCCGCAGGAAGCCGTATCATCATCGAGGAAAGCATCAAGGATGAATTCCTGAAGAAGTTCAAGGCTAAGGCAGAAGCAATGACAATCGGCGACCCTCTTAAGAACCCGGATATGGGATCCATCGTATCTGAAGAACAGTTCAACACTGTAATGTCCTACATCGAAAAAGGTAAGGCAGAAGGTGCTACACTGGTTACAGGCGGTGAAAGATATACAGAAGGCGAATGCGCTAAGGGATTCTACATCAGACCGACTATTTTCGATAACTGCACACCGGATATGACAATCGTTAAGGAAGAAATCTTCGGACCTGTTGTAACAATTCAGACATTCAAGACAGAAGAAGAAGCTATCGCTATGGCTAACGACACACCGTACGGACTGGCAGGCATGGTATTCACAACAGACGGTGCAAGATCCCTGCGTGTAACGAAGGAAATCAGAGCGGGAATCATGTGGATCAACTGCAACCAGCCGGCATTCAACGAAGCTCCGTGGGGCGGTTACAAGATGAGTGGTATCGGACGTGCACTGGGTGCATACGGACTTGAAGAGTATCAGGAAGTTAAGCAGATTAACATCGCACTGAATCCTGGTCCTATTGGTTGGTATGAAAACTAGGAATCTCCTTTAAAGTATGTAACAATCTAAACAAAAAGAACATCCCGAAACTATTAGAATATCATTGATATCCTGCGAACATCTTATTAATGGGGTGTTCTTTTTGTATTTTATAAATATAGTCTCATGAATCACATGAGAATTTCAAGTTATATTCCGTTTTTTATTTTGCAATCAGTTTTATCTTAGGCATCAGCTGATCTATGGCGATTTCAATCATTCCCTGAAGATATGAATCGCTGTAATCCTGCTGCAGTTCAAATTTCGGCAGGAAGTTCGGCGGGAATATTTCGCTGCACTTTTCGCAAATCATCCGATAGTTTTCTTCTGTAAAGCTCTTTCCCATTAAAACGATAATCGACGGGTTGATAGTGGAGATGATGGCTGCGATGGAAAACAGCGCCACCTGCATCATCTGAGAAACATCCTCGCCTTCGGTCTGAAGTTCTTTGAGAAATCCTTCGTATATGTAGCTGATTTCGCCCTCTCTGTTGAAGCTGCCCTTGTAAATCTGCCCGTTGATGATAAATCCGGATCCGGCAGGATGCCCGGAAGGAATCAGGACGGTCGCCAGTGTTTCCTTTGAATATTCGGGGTGCGTCTTATAGAATCCATAGGCGCTGACGGAAGGACTTCGGTCGATGGCTACGTTTATGTTGAAATTGCTTTCCAGCAGTTTGACCGGATTTGTGCCGTTCAGTTCTTCGATATCGGCGATGCCGATTGTTCCGCCTTTTTCAGCGTATCCCGGAATCCCGATGCCGACGGAACGGATGTTGGGATGAGTTTCAATCAAAGATCCGACCAGAGTGTTGATCGTGTCAGCATCGATGCGGTCGCAGAGCTTAACGCGCTCCTCCAGTACCTCGCCGTAAAGGTTGGTAACGGCATACCGGAGAGTCTTCACGGTTCCGTCGGAATGGAGTACTATTGCGACGATCAGTGAGAAATCCTTATTGTAAATATACTGTCTGGCAGGTCTTCCGCCGTTGTTGTTTTCAAGATCACCTTCCAGGATTTCTCCGGATGCAACAAGATCCTTTAGGATATTGCCGCAGGTAGCGATGCTCAGACCGGTGGTTTTGGCAATCTCGGTGCGCGTTGCCACCTCTGCGTTTCTAAGCGCATCGAGAATGAGATTAGTGTTGGATTCCTTGACGCGCAGTGTATTGTTTGTTAATACTGGGTTGTTCATTTGTTTTTTAGTCCTCTCTGAGAAATCGATATGTAGGATTAAAATCACGACCTCTCACAATGTAATTTATCATTTTGCAAAAGAGATATCAATAATTATTTTTAAAGAAATTAGAAAAAGAAAAAGAATATGGGCGGTTAGGGG
>CAVCML010000030.1:0-19252 GCA_963603335.1 Bacteroidaceae bacterium
GAACATTAGTGCAGGTCAATTGATATCGTATTATGAACAGATTGACATCGGTAGCGAGTCGCTATCGGGATAGCGATACTTTTAAGCATTCGTTTACACTCAATCAAAGTTGACTTCACTGATGTTCAGCACACTTCATGTGCTGGAGTCATCAGCTGCGCAACTTCGATATGCTCATTGTTTTGTTCCGTTAAGTGAATGAGGGAGGAAAGAGAATATGATTATTTATCGGGAGCTCGCCTCCCTCGAAAATGACCTTGGATATTCAGCAAAAATGATGTGTTCGCTCAGCAATACAATTAACACACACTACCATGAAGCCGACATTCCCAAAGGGAATGGTGAATACCGTAAATTGTTTATTCCGGATATAGAACTAAAAGCACTGCAAAAGAAAATTGCAAATGTCATTTTGAACCAAATAGAAATTTCTCCATATGCAGCGGCGTATCGGATTGGCGGCAGCACTCTAAGAAATGCAAAACCGCACGTAGGACACGCAGTATTGCTGAAACTCGATATTCGGCATTTCTTTGATAAGATTACATATGCGCTTATCAGGGAACTGGTTTTTTCTAATGAAGTTTTTTCAGAGTCAAATGGAATCCTTTTATCTACTTTGTGCTGTTATAAAGACTGTCTTCCTCAAGGCGCTCCGACGTCTCCCGCAATATCCAATATAATCATGAGAGGTTTTGACAATGCAGTCGGAACATGGTGTGGTGAAGGGGGTATTGAGTATACACGGTATTGTGATGATATGACTTTTTCGGGAAGCTTTGATACAAATCAATTGACTGATTTTGTGAGCGCAGAACTTAAAAAATTGGGATTTTATTTAAACAGTAAAAAGACGAGGATTGTCAAACAAGGCCAACGACAGACGGTAACCGGAATTGTTGTTAATGAGCGCATTAGCATCCCGGCATATTATAAACGTAAAATCCGCCAGGAAATATACTATTGCAGAAAATATGGTGTGGCGTCGCATATTTTAAAAGTATGCCCGCATCAGTCATCTGCAGAATATTTATCCGGCTTGCTCGGAAGAATTAACTATGTGCTTTCTGCGGAGCCGAATAACGATGACATGAAAGAATATAAAACTGCGGTTATTGAGTGGAAAAACAGGTTGTAGCTGCCGCACTGGATTGTTAGTGCAGCAGCCACAGTTAATATCGCTGAAGCGTGCATGCGTTATTTGAAAAATACTTTCAATTCTTCTGCGATTTCATCCGGAACCTCTTGCGAAAGGTTGTGAGTATGATTCTCATAAACAACTACTTTGGCATTAGGCATAAGTTTTGAAGTTTCCTGTTTCATTGCCGGTGAAACAACTTCATCTTCTGCTCCCCAGAAAATGATTGTCGGTGCCTTGATGTACTGCAGGAAATTACGATTGTCGGACAGTTCCATGCCTCTCCAGCCTGCCAGCCAGCAATGAAGCGGCCAGTTGTTCATGATTTCCAAAGCTACCGGGAAAAATTCCTGTTCTTTATAAGCTCGGTAGTTAGGAACAAACTGTTCCAGATCGATATCGTTCTTTGTCCATTCAGTGTATTCGCGAAGTGTCCGATCAAGGCCTTCAGGTGTATCGGAAAGACTTGCAAATGTCGAGATAAGCGCAATTTTTTTAACTCTTTCAGGCGATGTGAAAGCAACTGCCTGAGTTACCATGCTTCCCATGGATTCGCCTACCATATAACAATTGTCAATACCCATCTGAGAGAGGAAATCCACGACATCGTCCCGAATCTGCATAATTGTATATGCGTATTGTTCCGGTTTGCTGCTGATACCATGCCCCCGCATATCTACGCAATAGATATGATAATCGTCCTGCATGCGTGAAGTTATGGCGTGATACATCAGTGATGAATCGGCATATCCGTGAACGAATACCACAGTTTCTTTGTCAGTATCTCCAAGTTCGATATATCCCATATCTATTCCGGTATTAAGAGTTATGGTTTTGCAGTAACTCCGCCATTCGGCATGAGTCGGTATATATAATTTTGCCATCTTTGTCACCTCTTTCTTAAGCTTTTGTCTGCCGCGATTTAGCGGTTGTTGTGATTGCACTTAAGACGGCAGCTGCAGTGAATACGATAAATACGCCGTAGAAGCAGCCCTTGACTGTTGAACCGAATACCGCAGTGACCAGCGAAGTCCAGTATCCTCCGATAAAACATCCTAAATATGATGAAATGAAAATTGAAGTTCCGGCAAATGATTTAGTAGCATCGTTAACGGTATCAGGTGCTTTTTCCGTGTAAATAGTCAGAACACCGTACCATGCGCATCCGGCAATGAATGCACCGATATTTGCGATGATCAAGTTTCCGGAAAAGTAAATAAGTGCAGCCCCGATTGCCCAGATGAAAATATTAATTGCTGCAAAATAGCTTTTAAAAACAATTCTTACTTTCTCATAGATAAGCCCTGCCGCTATGCCACCGCCGGTGTAAACGGCAAGGAGAACTCCGGCATCGGCTGCTGTTCCTAAATTGTTCTCAGTCATGAATGTGGATACGATGAGCAGCACTGCATATGCAACGCAAGTCAATACAATAATTACAACGTTTGAAAGGACAAGAGTTCCTGTAATCTTCAGTTTGCCTTTTTCTGCGCTGACTGCTGCTGCCGGTGCTTCGCTTTCGGACACTGCGGCTTTTTTAATGTCAGACGGCTCTTTTAAGAAGAAGATTGCTGCTACAAGTGGAATAATTGCGATTAAGAATGAATAACTTGCATACGGCCAATAAATATCGCCCAGGAATCCGGCCAGAAGAAGCAATACTACAGAGCCGGTGTTAAGAGATGCAGTACGAAGTCCCAAAGCTCTTTGACGTTCTTTGCCTTCGAACAATTCACATACATATCCGCCAAGAGTCAGCAGAAGACCAAGTCCGAGACCGAAGATTCCTCTCATAATCAGAATCATAGCAAAACTGTCATGGAAGAATGCAGGTAATACACCGGATACAAGAATAAATAAACATCCTGTGATAATTGCGGTTCTGTAGCGTAAACGTTTACCAACCAGAGCGCCCGCAATAAGCGCGATGATAACGCATGTTAGATTCGGCAGTGTTGATACATAAAGTATTGCAGTATAACTCACGTCAGGAAATGCATTTGCTACATTGTCGATAATGGGATTCCAGCCGTTAATGCAATCGCCCATAAACGAGGTTAAACAAATTGCGACGATTATCATAGTCGCTGAGTTTTTCGTTTTACTCATTTTAATTCTCCTTTTTAACCTAATACAATGGTTTAAAATCGGTCGTTTGCGCAAAGTCCGTATGTAGATGAAGCACATTAAGAATATAACTAAACACTTCATTGATATGCTAATATATTAGCATATCAAACACTCAATGTCAAGATTCAGGAAAATCTTGCAATATTAATAAAAATATATTAATATATATTTTAAAAAAGCGCATACATAATACAATGCCTGATATAGGTATGGAAGGAGGATGAACATGGGCAATAAGATAATGATTGTCACCGGAGGCAGTTCCGGCATTGGTGAAGCAGTGGTCAAGGAAGAAGTGCAAAGGGGCAATACGGTAATATTCACATACAGAAATGAAGTCAGAGCAAATAAGGTTTTATCAGAATGTGAATCTGCAGGAGGAGTAGTCGATAAATATAAATGCGATTTAAGTAATGTATCGGAAATTGTTGAATTGGTTAAGTATGCAGTGGATAAATATGGCAGAATTGATGGACTGATTAATTGTGCAGGCATATCGAATACTAAAAGCTGGGATGAAATTGATGAGGAGGAATGGGATGTTATGATGAATACAAATTTAAAAGCCTCGTTTTTCCTGATGAAAGAAGTTTTCGCTGTTATGAAGTCTCAGGGATACGGAAGAATGGTAAATTTCACATCAATAGCAGGTCAGCGAGGAGGCAGATTTTCCGGGCCGCACTACTGTGCATCAAAGGGAGGATTGGAAGCGTTGGTTAAATGCTTTGCATTGTATGGCGCACATTATGGTATTACATCTAATGCAGTATCGCCGGGAGTGGCGGCAACTCCGATGTCCGTTTCTGAAGGTATTACGACAGAAGATATTCCGATGGAAAGAGCAGGTGCACCCGAGGAAATGGCAAAGGCAGCGGCATTTTTGGTATCGGAGGATGCGGCATACATTACGGGAACAACTCTGGATGTGAATGGAGGACAGTTAATGAGATAGAGCTCGTCTATACAACATAATAGGAATAATATGGATGTGTTATAAAATATACACGGTGTTGCGACGATTATAATATTTATTGATTTTCTATTCGCTTAATTTTAATTTTCTTTTTAGCTTAACAAAATGCTTTAAAGCCAATTATTTACACAAAGCTCAGCACATTTACAGTGCCGATAAATATTAAATCTTGCAATTGCTGTGGGAATATATTAATATATATTGAGCATAATATTTGCATACTAATACAATGTCCATACAAGGTAAGATTAATGAGGAGCGATAAATAATGGGCAAGAGACTGAATATAGATTATGCGGCAATACAAGTCTGCTATTGGTGCTGCTATTTAATAGCAGGTAATTATATATCTGTTTATATGCTGGGGAAAGGATACCCGAATACAACTATCGGAATTGTTGCAGCTGTCGGTAATATAGTATCTTTAATACTTCAGGCGATGATTTCGAGTTTCGTAGATAACAGGGAGAATGTGAGTGTATTTACTGTTATTAATATGCTTCTTGCAGTACTGTTTGCAGGAGTCTGCGGAATTTTGGCGATAGGTGTTAATTGTTTTGTGCTTACGGTTATATATGTAGGATATATATCAATCCACTCAACCCTGCAGCCGTTTATAAATGCTGTACCGGGAAAGCTTGCAGCCGGTAAATATGCTGTATATTATGGACCGGCGAGAGCTGTAAGCTCATTGCTTGTTGGTGTAGTAAGCGTGATTTTGGGGGTTGCCATTGCTGAATTCGGTGTTGATGCAATTCCTGTTCAGGCGATGATTACAATTCCTGTTATGGAAATTTTCTTGATTCGTTTGCGGATGAACTACAAGAAGTCGTTGTCGGAAGTTCATGTAAACAAAGAGCCTTCGTCAGTACGCAGTAAGAAAGAAGATACTATTTCAACTGCAGAGTTTATTAAGCGTAATAAACTGTTTCTCGGTGTCTGTGCAGGTTATGTCACAGTCTGGTTTATGACGGTGATTATAGAAAATTATACGCTGCAGATAATTAGAGAAATCGGAGGGGATGTGGAACAGTTGGGGATAGTTACATTATTGGTAGGCGCGTGTGAAACGCCGGCGATGATATTCTTTGGCTGGTTCAAGAGAAAATTCAAATATAGTTTCCTGTTAAAGATGAGCGTCACATTTAATGCTGTCAAGATGCTGGCAATGACATTTGCGCCGAATATGTTTGTTATCTATATGATTCAGCCGCTGCAGATATTGGGGCTGGGATTAATCATACCGACTATGGTGTATATGATTGAAGATATTATGGATAAACGTGAAGCTGTAAGAGGACAGTCCATTGCAACCATGGGATGGGCGATAGGTTTGGTATTGGGAAGCGTATTCGGCGGAATTATTCTGGATGCGATGGGGGTTAAGAGCTTGATGTTTATTACGTCGGCAATTACCGTAGCGGGAACTGTAATGATGTATATATTTGCAAATAAATTGCAAAACAAAATAGATATGAAAGGATAATATGGCTGAGTATGAAATTAACCGCTAAATCTGCAAATTTTCTTGTGACCGAATACAGAAAAATTTACAACCTCCTCAAATCGGCATTTCCAAAGAATGAACAGACTCCTCTTTTCCTGCTGCTTTTGGGTGCAATATTAAAAAATATGCGGTTTACGGTATTTTATAATGCGGATGAATTCGCGGGATTTTTGTACAGCATTGAAAATGATAAATACTATTTCATACTTTATATTGCTGTAAATCCGCAATTGCGTTCCAGGGGATGCGGAGGCGCGATTTTAGATTATGCTTATGGGCAGGCGGCAGGTAAAAACATTGTTTTGAATGTAGAGCCTTTAGATCCTGATTCGGATAATTATAAGCAGCGGCAGCGTCGAATCGCGTTTTATGAAAAGCATGGAATTCGCAATACAGGGTATATGTTTTATGATAAAGAGGTGCCTTACTCGGTTCTTGCATCGGATGCATCGATGTTTAATCCGGAGGAATATGGCGCTATGCTGAGAGTACATTTAATAACAGCGGAAATTTAAATATTGCTGCAAAGCGCAGAGCTTTGGGGTTGACTCAGCGGCAGCTGGCGGAAAAACTGAATATGAGCGACAAATCAGTATCGAAGTGGGAGCGCGGAGTCTGTTTGCCTGGGCGATGGGAAGTTTCATGGACTTTTGGCGTTATTTTATGCAAAGGATGAGATGCAGGCTATTTCGGTGGAATCGGTGGAAGAATATGCCGGAGGAAAGGTAAATGATTATGTGTATTATTTATCCGTTCGACTCGGCAGACGATAGCGATATATGATACAATAATTTCATTACAGGAGGCATATCATGGATGAACGAATGAAAAAACAATTGGCATTTGCACTGGAAATTGATAAAGAAAAGAATATTTTGAGGCAGACACATCTCTCGGGTCACGGCAGGAGGGAAAACGACGCGGAGCATGCGTGGCATATGGCAGTTATGGCGTATATTCTGCGGGAGTATGCTAATGAAGAAGTGGATATAACAAAAGTCATGCTCATGTGTCTGATTCATGATATTGTGGAAATAGAAGCAGGAGATACCTATGCTTATGATGAGGAAGGCTTGAAATCCCAAAAAGAACGGGAGAATCAGGCGAAGGAAAAGATATATTCCATATTGCCGGATGATCAAAAGAGAGAACTGATTGATTTATTCGATGAGTTCGAATCCTACGCAACTCCGGAAGCGCAGTTTGCTCATGCGATGGATAATGTACAGCCGCTGATTTTGAATGACAGCAACGATGGCGGAGACTGGAAGGATCATGGGGTTTCATCGGAACTGGTCTATGGACGTCATAAAAAGACGAAGCTGGGATCTGAGAAATTGTATGACGTCAGTGATGAAATTCTGCAGAAAAACATAAAAAAAGGAAATTTGAAAAAGTAGAATATATCGATGAAGCTCATTCTTTAACAGGCGGCGCGTTCATTACCACAAAAGTACCAATAAATTACAAATAAAGAAAAAAATGTTGACTTTCGATTTCCGTTTCGTAGAATGAAGTTAAGAAGGAAAATGCAGATATGCATTCACAGGAAAGGAGATACGAAATGGGTAATACGTTGCGCTATGAGGGGTTCCGAAATGTATTGGTGTCACAGATGCAAAAGAGACTGGAAGGAAAAGCTGGGATTAAACGGGTTTCCAGAAGCGAAGCTGTGAAAAATAATGATACAATACTGGAGATGCTGCTGGTAGAGATGGAAAACGGCAGGTCAGCGCCGATTTTGTATCTGCAGGATTTGTATAAGACGTATCGGGAAGGGGCCGCTATGGAAGAAATTCTGCAGGGACTTTGCGAACTGTATACCAATTATTGTGCGATACAGATTCCAATGGAAAATGAACTGAATGGACTTTTGGATGATTTCGAGAGAGTCAGGCCGCTGATTGAATTCAGATTGATTAACGGAGCGCGAAATAAGCGAAGAATGGAAGGGAAACCGTTCAGGAGAATAGGTGAATTTTTATTGTCATATCAAATTCGCATCGGTGATGGAAATGGTGGGATTTACACAACTCAGATTACAAAGGAGATGCTTCGCGAATGGAACATTGATGAAGCGGAAATGCATGAAATCGCAGTTTCCAATATGGATCTTCCGCAGAATTATCTGCTGCAGCCGATGGAGGAAGTAACGGGGCTTAGCGTCGAGCCTTCGGTAAAAACGGAAGAACGACCGGAAATGTTTATTCTGACAAGCAAGATGAAAATAAATGGTGCGACAGTGATTTTTTCTGAGGAAGTAAGGCAGAGAGTAAGCGCACAAATCGGTGGTGATTACTATCTGCTGCCATCGTCGGTGCATGAATGGGTGGTGATCCCTAAGCGATGGGCGAGGAATCCGAAGGAA
The DNA here is from genome assembly GCA_963603335.1 of Bacteroidaceae bacterium. Lineage (GTDB taxonomy): Bacteria > Bacillota > Clostridia > Peptostreptococcales > Anaerovoracaceae > Lentihominibacter. The sequence continues at coordinate 8,117 of CAVCML010000030.1, forward strand.
ATGGAAGAAATGGTACGGGCAGTAAATGCTGACTTAACGGAAGCGGAGGATTTTCTTTCTGATCACGTTTATGAATATGATGTTGTCAGAGATCAGATGAGGCAGACGTCAACAAAGGCGGTGCTCATGTAAGGCTTCGCTCCGGTTATAATATGTTAATATTGTTTAAATCCTTGATTTGGAAGAGTTTTCTATGAATCGAGGATTTTTTCTTTTATTTTGGCGGGAAATAGTATATAATGGAGCCAGCTTGTGAATGATGGTTCACGAAGGTGTGTGGAAACATTAAAGTCCGCAGGCAGGTGCTGCCGCACAGGTGGTAATGATTACGATAGGAAAGTAAGGAATAATATGTATAAGAAATTGGAGGATGAAGCCATCAACGCCATTTTAGAGGCGGGTATAGATGAATTCGTGGAGAATGGGCTGCAGGGGGCTGCGATGAGCAGTATCGCTAAGAAATCCGGAGTCAGTGTTGGCGTGATTTATAAATATTTTAAGGATAAAAATACTTTTTTTATGTCTTGCCTTGATCACAGCCTGGAATTGTTGAATGACGTATTGCGGGAGGCGGTAGCAGAGGCAACGGATTTGCGTGACTGTATCAGAAAAATTGTAGCAGCACTGATTTCCAATTCAAAAATACATTCCAGCTATAATGCCATGTACAATGAGATTACATCCGGCAGCTGCAGGAAACAAGCGAGAAGTTTGGTCGACCGAATTGAAGGCAGATCAGCGGAGGCATATCGAAATCTTATTAAACAGGCGCAGGAAAATGGTCAGATTACCACGGAAACAGATGCAGGGATTCTGGCATTTTTCTTTGATAATATGCTGATGATGCTGCAGTTTTCCTACAGCTGCGATTATTATAGGGATCGTATGAAGCTCTTTTGCGGAGATGCTGCAGAAGATGAAAACATCATGGCAGACAGTTTGATTCGTTTTTTGGAAGCGGCTTTGCAGATGGAGCCGATAAATCAGTAATAAATTGGGAAGGGGAGGCGCAGCATGCTGCACGTGATAGCATACGACATCGGAACGACCGGTGTAAAGACCGGTCTTATTGCAATCGGAGAAACGGTGGAACTGGTGGCGGATACATATAAGGAGTATGATTTATTTATTTTAGAGAACGGGGGAGCCGAACAGGATGCAGAGCAGTGGTGGAACGCCATGTGCGAGACAACGCAAAAATTGATGGAAAAGAGTCCGGTACCGGCGGAAAAGATCGATGGAATTTCATTCTGTTCTCAGATGCAGGGACTTGTTCTCGTGGATAAGGAAGGAAAAGCTCTCAGGCGGCCGATGAGCTATATGGATCAACGGGCACAAAAAGAAATGAAAGAATGCCAGGAACATGGCATAACGATTGCCGGAGTCAATATCAGGATGCTGCTGAAAAGCCTGCGGGTGACTCATGCAGCATCAACAAGCGTTAAGGATCCGCTTTGGAAATACAAATGGGTGCAGCAGAACGAACCGGAAATTTTCGCAAAGGTTCACAAGTGGCTGGATGTCAAGGAATATCTGATCTGCCGCTGCACGGATCGCTTCATCATGACGCGGGATTCGGCATATTCCACGTTTTTATACGATACGAGAAAGGGAAACGAAGGATGGAATAAGGGCCTTTGCCGCATGTATGGAGTGAACCCGGAGCATTTGCCGGAATTGATTGAATGCACCGATATCGCAGGAAAGCTTACTGCAAAGGCTGCGAAAGAGCTGGGACTTTGTCCGGGAATCGATGTATACGGAGGAGGTGGTGATGCCACACTTATTGGCGTCGGCGCAGGCTGTACAAAGGTAGGAAAAACTCATGTTTATTCCGGTACGTCCGGTTGGGTCGGTACAGTTATTGACCGGCAGGTGGTGGACATCAATTCCATGATTGCCGGAATCGTAGGTGCACAGAAGGGAAGATACAATTATTTTGCCGAGATGGAGACAGCAGGCAAGTGTTTTCAGTGGGTGAAGGAGCACCTTGCATTGGATGAAATCGGTGTTTATCTGGATAAGACGGATGTTTCTGAGAGCAATGAAAGTATATACGAAAGTCTTTATGATTACATGTCGGATACGGTGAAAAAAGTTCCGGCAGGGGCAGGCGGTGTGATTTTTACTCCGTGGCTTCATGGAAATCGCTGCCCTTTCGAAGATCCGAATTCGGCAGGAATGTTTTTTAATATTCAAATAGAAACCGGCAAGACGGAGATGATTCGAGCCGTATTGGAAGGAATATGTTTTCACCTGAGGTGGATGCTGGAATGTGAGGATAAGAAAGTCAAAACATCCAGAATCCTTCGTTTTGTGGGCGGCGGAGCATTGTCGGCGGTAACATGTCAAATGCTGGCTGATATCACGGGACGCATGGTGGAAACGGTAGAAAACACTAAGGACGTAGGTTCTGTCGGAGCTGCGATTTTGGTGGCAATCGGACGTGGAGTTATTGCGGATTTTGACCAAGTGGAGCAGTATATACCGGTGAAAGACCGATATGAACCGGATTACACCAACCGAGATGCATACGAACGGAATTATAAAGTTTTCCGTCGATTGTATGTGCAGAACAAAGAGAATTTTACAATTTTAAACGAGGACAGGAATGAATGAAGGAGCAAAGTATGAATAACAGTGCAGAGCGAAAATTGCTGGTGGAGACCGGGCGAGCGCTTCTGGAAGCGAATATTGTCGCAAGGACATGGGGCAACATCAGCTGTCGGACGGATAATGAACATTGTTTAATAACTCCGAGCGGGTTGGACTATATGAAGACGAATGAAGCGGATATTGTCATGCTTAATCTCGAAAGCGGCGAATGGGAAGGAAGGCGAAAACCTTCCGGTGAGCGCGGAGTTCATATTGCAGCATACAGGCGGCTTTCGGATGCAAATTTTGTAATTCATACCCATCAGAGTTATGCTACGGCTATCGGATTGACGGGTATTGATTCCCTGCAGATTACGGATGCAGAGCGAAAAGAACTGGGAGGAATCGGTGAAGCGGCGTATGGCCTTCCGGGTATGAAAAAGCTGACCGAGGCTGTGGATTGTGTTTTGAAGCAGGGAATTCATACGGTGCTTATGGTGCATCACGGTGTACTGGTATGCGGACAGGATAAAGATCAGGCTATGGCACGAGTGAAATTGTTGGAAAAGATATGTGAGCGAAATATATGTGCCGAGTATTTGAAAAGCTCCGGAGGAGAGAACGCTTTGGAAAATGAGACTGAGAGCATTGCTTCAAAGGCTTTGACCGGATTTTTGCAGAAGGAATACGGATATGCGGAAGTGTTTGCTTCACCTGCCGTGGCGACCTGTATCAATCAGGCGAAGGCAGTGTGCGCTCAGCTGGATGATATGGCTCAGATGATTGGATTCAGAATTCCGGTGGCCAAGGATTTATCCAATGCGGAGCATATGATGAAAAAATACAATGCTGTGTTGGTACCGGATTGCGGAGCTGCCGTTCGTGCAGAAACTGAGGATGATTTGCATGCAATGAAGCTGCTGGTGGAGAAAGCCTGCTTGTGTGCAGCTCACACAAGAGCATGCGGTAAGGGGAAAAAATTGAATCCTGTTGACGTGGCGCTGATGCATTTCGTTTACCTCAATAAGTATTCAAAACAGAAGAATCAGGAGGCTTAGAAACATGGTTTCAGAAAAGAGAAGAGAGACTTTGAGAGTCATCAAATTTATTATGTTTTCGATATCGGCCGGGGTGATAGAACTCCTTTCATTCACTTTGCTCAATGAGCTGAGCGACTGGCCGTACTGGCCGTGCTATTTGATTGCATTGATTCTGTCGGTAATCTGGAATTTCACGCTGAATCGAAAATTCACATTTAAGTCGGTAGCCAATGTGCCGGTAGCTATGACCAAGATTTTAGCTTTTTACTGTGTATTTACTCCGGTAACCACCATATTGGGAAACTATCTGGCGGAGGGACTTGGCTGGAATGAATACATTGTGACGGGAATTAATATGGGCCTTAACATTACGACCGAATATCTGTATGACAGATTCGTTGTGTTCCGTAAAACATTGGATACCAACAACTTGGCGCAGAAAGAACGGGAAAAGAAACAAGATAGATAGAGTTGCAGAAAAGGAGATGTATAAAATGGAAAATTGTGGAATCAGCAGATGGGACGATCCGGCAGAAATCAATCGTAAATTAAAATATCTCACCAGTCAGCCAATATGGGAAGTGGATGATGATTACTATGACAATGTAATCATGAAATATTTTAATGAAAAATGCAAGGGATCAAGAGAGATTTATGAAGAATCTCAGAAGTACATTCCGGGAGGTGTGCAGCATAATCTGGCATTTAACAAGCCGTTTCCGATGTGCATGGCTAAGACCGATGGCGCATATTTGTACGATCAGGATGGAAATGAGTACATAGATTTCCTTCAGGCAGGCGGTCCTACAATTCTGGGAAGCAATTATCCGGCAGTGCGGGAAAAGGTGATTGATCTCTTAAACAACTGCGGTCCGGTGACAGGTTTACTTCATGAATCCGAAATGCTTATCGCCAGAGAAATTAACAAACACATGCCGAATGTGGAGATGTTTCGTATGCTGGGATCCGGTACAGAGTCTGTTATGGCAGCGCTGCGTATTGCGCGAATTGCAACGGATCATAAGAGGATTATAAAGATTGGCGGAGCTTATCATGGCTGGTCGGATCAGATGGTATATGGCTTGAAAATACCCGGAAGCAGGGCTTTGCTTGAATCTCACGGAATTCCGCGCGGTGCATATAAATTAACTGATGAGGTTCGCCCGAATGATCTGGAAATGCTGGAGAGAATGCTGAAACACAACAGAAGAAAAGGCGGCACAGCTGCTGTTATCGTAGAGCCGGTAGGCCCGGAAAGCGGCACTCGCCCGGTGGCAAAAAACTATAACAAAGGCGTGCGTGAACTTTGCGATAAATACGGTGCATTGATGATTTTTGACGAAGTGGTGACGGGATTCCGCGTAGCACTTTCCGGTGCGCAGGGATACTTCGATGTGGTTCCTGACCTGACTATTTTCGGAAAGATTGTAGCGGGAGGATATCCGGCAGCAGGCGGCGTAGGCGGAAAGAAGGAGTATGCGCAGCTGATGGCGGCAGGGCTGGCTACCGGAAAGCATAGAGCGTACGTTGGCGGTACGCTGGCAGCCAATCCGCTGTCATGTTTGGCAGGCTATACAGCGATTCAGGAAATAGAGAAGACGAATGCATGTGAAGTGGCCGGTAAGATGGGAGACAGACTTTGTGATGGATTGAAGGCTTTGTTGGAAAAGTATGCACTTCCGTTTGTAGCGTACAATCAGGGTTCCATCGTGCATCTGGAATGCACCGGAGCTATGAGCTTTGATTTTTCTTCCATGTGTTTTGTAAAGTCTGCTGTGGGACTGCTTAAAAATAAGGACATGATGTATGTGAGAAAGGATTCCATGGAAAGAATGGGTGCAGCATATATGGCAAACGGTATTGTAACTTTGGCAGGAAGCCGCCTGTATACATCTCTGGCGGATACCCCGGAAATCATAGATGAGGCACTGAACCGCTTCGAAGAAGTGTTTAAACACGTGAAGAAAACGGATAAAGGACTGGTATAAGATGATGAAAGAAATCGTAAAGGCGCAGAAGGAGCTTTATAAGAGCGGGCTCACTATGTCAGAGAATTTCCGCAGACTTCAGCTGGAAAAATTAAAGGAAGGTATTTTGGAACATCAGGCTGAAATCTGCAGGGCACTCAGAAAAGATTTGAATAAATCGGAATTCGAAACCTATGAGACAGAGACGGGTATGGTGCTGGAGGAAATCAGCTGCATGCTGAAAAATCTTCACAGAATGATGAAGCCAAAGCGGGTGGCAACACCGCTGGTGCATTTTCCGTCTGCCAGTAAAATTTACAGCGAACCATATGGATCGGTACTTATTATGGCGCCGTGGAACTATCCGCTGCAGCTGGCGCTGGTGCCTTTGGCGGGATGTATGGCAGCCGGAAACTGTGCGGTGGTAAAGCCATCCAATTATTCTCCGGAAACGTCTGCGGTAATCAAAAAAATTATCACAGAAAATTTTCCGCCGGAATATATTTCTGTAGCGGAAGGCGGGCGAGAAGTCAATCAGGATTTGCTGGACCAGCCGTTTGATTATATTTTCTTTACCGGGGGTACTGCTGTCGGCAGGCTGGTTATGGAAAAAGCTTCCCGCAATCTGACACCGGTGACATTGGAGCTTGGGGGTAAAAGCCCGTGCATTGTGGATGAAACGGCGGATATTACATTGAGTGCACGCAGGATTATATGGGGAAAACTCCTCAATGCGGGACAGACATGCGTGGCACCGGATTATGTATTGGCGCATGAAAGCATATATGATAAACTGATTGAACAGATGGAAAAATACATTGTCGGATTTTACGGAGAGCGGCCTATGCAGGACGGCAATTATCCTAAGATTATTAACGAGAAACATTATAATCGACTTGCGGCACTTGTAGAGGGAAGTGATGTGATTTACGGCGGAGGCATGAATCCGGATACTTGTCAGATTGAACCGACGCTGATCCGCGCAGACTGGAACTCTGAGATTATGAAGGATGAAATTTTCGGACCGCTTCTTCCGGTAATCAGGTTTTCTAATTTAAAAGAAGCGGCAGATGCCATCAAGGAACGCCCAAAGCCCTTGGCGCTGTACTACTTTACCACATCTGCCGCAGGAAAAGATTTTGTGACAAGAAACATTTCTTACGGCGGAGGATGCATCAATGATACGATTGTGCATCTGGCTAATCCTAACATTCCGTTCGGAGGTGTGGGAGCCAGCGGCATGGGAAGTTATCACGGCAAAGAATCATTTAAGACTTTCTCTCATCGCAAGAGCGTGCTGGAAAAGAAAAACTGGTTGGATTTGCCGATTCGCTATGTACCGAATAAGCCGAAGGATTTAAAAATTTTAAAAATGCTGATGAAATAGGATAGAGAGCAACACAATGAAAGAGGATGATTTTTCGGAAGATGAAGAACGCAGGATTTGCGAACATGCGATGCAGACCGGGCAGTACGAACAGGTAATCAAGCTCTGCATAAAAAATCGAAGTAAAGGTTCAATGGATGGATTCTGGATAATAAACCTTGCGGAAGCGTATCTGGCGTCGAATCGGCAGACTTATGCAGAAGAATTGACAGAAGCCTGCTGCAAAGGGAATATTCTTCTTGAAGGTGAAGACTTTGATCGAATTTTAGAGGTAAAAGCGCGCCTTTTATTTCAAAAAGGACAGGCGGCAGATGCATATGAAATTGCAGATGAACTTTGCAGTAAATACCCGGATAAAATGCGATATCGCTTAACTTACGCCGCAATGTGCATGATGTCGGGAAAGACGGCGGATGCGGTTCGTATTTACAGCTCGCTGCAGTCCGACATGCCGGATAATCCGTTTTTTGCATATGAACTGGGACGCTGCATGATGAAGCAGAAAAAGTATGAACAGGCACATGTATATTTTTCGATTGCTTTGAAAAATAATCCTGATTTTTCTCGTGCATTGTATGAAATGGCACTGGCTTCGATCGGTGAAGGCAACTTGAAGAATGCAGAAAAGGAAACGGATCTTCTTTATGGGAAGATAGATGAGAGTAATAGGAATTACTTAAAAGGACGGATTTGCGAGAAGAAGGAAAAGTTTCACGAAGCAAAAGAAATTTACAGAAAACTGATTGAAGCGGAACATATGAAAAAAAACAATAAGGATCCGGAACTGCTGTATTCGGCGTATGAACGATATTTTCTCATGAGAAAAGCCGCCGGTGCATCGGTTGTTTCGCAAATTCGAAATTTAGAGAGTGTATTGAAAGAGCTGCCGGATTGTGCACAGCTTTGGATGATGTTGGGGGAAATCCGCGAAAATTGTGAAGCTGATTGCAGCCAGGCTGCAGCATGTTATCGAAAAGCATATCAGACTGATCCATACTATGAGAAATCGCTGAAAAAAATAATTGATTATGAGATTAATGCAGAAAATTGGCAGAATGCTATGGTGTACTGTGAGCGAATGATCACCAATACGGGTAATTGTGAATACTATTTGATTCAAGCCAAATGTGCCGCGGAACTGGGACTTGATGAGGCTTTTGCGGGTGATATAGCGGCCTATATCAGACAGGGCGGTGATGAAAGAAAAACTTATGAACTTTGCAGTATGTATGCTATGAAAAAAGGCGATTACGATAAGGCAGAGGGAATTTATAAAAAGCAGCTGGCTGATCGAGTTGATAAAGAGATTCCGTGTTATACGCAGTTAGCTGTCTGTCTGTGTAAACAGGGGAAATTCGAAGAAGCAGAAGCTGTACTGAAGTCGGCAGCAAATACCGGTGAAAATAATACTGATTGGCTGTACATGTTGTATAAAATCAAGATGTTTGCAGGCGATTTCAAAGGTGCGTCGCGTATTTTGAAACGAATTCGCAGAGGCAGCAGAATAACTGCTTCAGATACTGAATATAAAGAATCGATGATTCGAATTTTCATGGAAGAGGGACATTTTGCCGTTGCGGGTAAATTGGCAGAAAGATTGAACTGCTGTGCCGGAGAGCAGCTGTCTGCGATTTTGTACGTATTGCGGGGAAGTTATCGCAATGCAATTAAACTTTTTCGCAAACTCATTGAAATTGAACCTGATGTGCCGGAACATTATGGTTGGATGGTACTGTGCCAGGCGTTATGGGGCAAGCGAAGCGGAGCAGCAGATTATGCTAAGCAAGGGCTTAAGGTTTTTGCGGAAAAACATGTTTCGGCAGAAAAACTCGGCCGCCCGGATTATCTGTGTCAATATGGCTTACTGCTGTACTTTGCAGGATTACCGAAGCAGGCTTACGATGTGTTTGAAAAAGCTGTTTGTGCCGTAACGTGCTGCGATGAAATCTGTCAATATTGTTATGAGGCTTATTTTGGAATTGGAATCTGCAAAGCTTTTGATTGTGACTGGCGGGCAGCGGACGCTGCTTTTGCAAGAGCGCTGACAATCAAACCTCATAATATTGTATGCCGAAAACTTTCAGAAAATCTCAAAAACTCATTTAGATGATTACTTCTTTGTGATTATGTGACATATAGGAATATGATATTGGTGCAAAATGAAAAAAGAAATGAAAAAAGAGCGGTGTATATGCCGCTCTTTTTAGGAGTATTAAGGTGTGGGTAATGTTTACCCTTCTATTGCAATGTATTTGTTTTGCTCCAATTCTTTGATGTCTTTTTTCGGTACCGATAATTTCAGAATGCCATCCTCATATTTTGCTTTGATATCCTGCTGATCCAAGTGATTGCCGACGTAGAAGCTTCTGCTCATAGATCCGGAATAACGTTCTCTGCGAATGTAATTGCCGTTTTTATTTTCTTCATCCTTGTCAAGCCCCTTAGCCGCAGATACGGTCAGATATCCGTTTTTCAATTCCGCCTGAATTTCATCCTTTTTAAATCCAGGGAGGTCGATATCCAGTTCATAACCTTCATCGGTTTCTCTGATATCGGTCTTTATCATGTTTTTGGCATGTTTTCCATACAGTGGATTTTTACTTCCAAAGAAGTCATCATCAAACATGTCACTCATAAATCCATCAAATAAATCTCTGTTCCACAAACTGTTTCTCATCATATGTCATCTCTCCCTTTTTTTAAATTTTGCGGTTATCCGCACTCTCTTCAATCTCTATTCCCGATTCCCCTTAGGAATCTCATTTCCTGTACCCCCTCGGTACAATTTTATTATAACGCTTTTGTTAGCACTGTCAAGAGGTGAGTGCTAATTTTTTTAAAAAAGTTTTTTTACCTTTCAGGTATAGAATGAAATTTTAACCGTAGCCAAGCGGTAGTTTTTGCAGTATAATGGGCAGTATAGCAAAGCATCAGAAAGAAGGTTTTTAGGTAATATGGTATATCAAAATATTTTGGAAGCGATGGGAAATACTCCTTTAATCCAATTAAATCATATGGTACCGGAAGGCGCAGCACGAATACTGGTTAAGTTTGAAGGTTTGAATGTAGGCGGTTCTATAAAAACAAGAACCGCTTATAATATGATTTGTGACGCCGAAGAAAAAGGCATTATCAATGAAAATACGATTATTGTAGAACCTACCAGCGGCAATCAGGGGATAGGCCTGGCACTGGTAGGAGCAGTTAAAGGTTATCGAACAATTATTATTATGCCCGATTCTGTCAGCGAGGAGCGAAGAAAGCTGATTCATCATTACGGAGCGGAATTGATTCTGATTCATGATGATGACAATATCGGAGAATGCATTGAGGAATGTCTGCAGACGGCAATGAACATGGCAGAGAAAAACCCGGACGTTTTCGTTCCGCAGCAGTTCATCAATCCCGCAAATCCTCAGGTACATCGTTCACATACAGGTAAAGAAATTTTAACACAGGTGGATGGACCGATTCACGGATTTTGTTCAGGAATAGGTACAGGAGGGACAATTACAGGTATTGGAGAAACACTGAAAGCAGCCAATCCGGATATGGAAATCTGGGCGGTGGAACCTGAACATGCAGCCATCCTGTCCGGCGGATCAATCGGATCACACTTACAGATGGGAATCGGCGATGGTGTAATTCCGGATATTCTCAACCAGAATATTTATGAAGATATTTATATCGTAAAGGATGAAGAAGCTATTCGTACAGCACAGGAACTGGCATCAAAAGAAGGAATTATGTGCGGTATTTCAAGCGGCACCAATGTAGCTGCGGCAATTCAGCTGGCGAAGAAACTGGGCGAAGGCAATACTGTTGTGACTGTTTTACCGGATACGGCTGAGAGATATTTCTCCACACCGTTGTTTGAGGACTAAATCTGCGACCATAAGTTTATTGCAAAACCCTTTTTCAGGGAGTATAATAATGTCAAAGGTATTGTGAAGAACAGTATTGGAGGCAGAGATTATGATGAATGAAGAAAATCGCATTTTGGAAATTTTGTTGGAAATGAAGCAGGATATCAGCGCTTTGAAGGCGGATGTGAGCTTTTTGAAGGCAGAAGTGAGCGCTTTGAAGACAGAAGTGAATTGTACCCCTTGTCAAGGACATTTTAGATTTGAGTACCCCCTTAATTTTG
>CAVCML010000031.1:0-6093 GCA_963603335.1 Bacteroidaceae bacterium
ATCGTGATCGTGGTCATTATCATCAGCATCATGCGCTGCCGCCGAGCCGCAGTTTACACTGATGTCACCGTAATGGGTGTAAAGCTGCATCATGCAGGATCCGTTTCCGCTCTGCAGTTCACCGCCGGCTTCGCGCTTCAGACCGCCCGCTTCAATGTCGCCGCAGTTCGATTTTGCACTGATGGTGTAGCTGCTTTCCGGCAGGCTCGTTCGGATATCAATATCTCCGTTATTGGAGTTGACGGTGATATTGCCGTTGAATGCTCCTCCCAGTTCGCAGTCGCCGTAGTCCACATCTGCTTTGAACGTCCCTATACATGTATCGCTAAGCTCCACATCACCGTTTTCCAGCGTCAGATTTACAGTGTCGACGGTGATGGATTCCAGATCCACATCGCCAAAGCCCAGGTTTGCTTCAATGCTTTTGATGGATGCCGGATCCCTGCGCGTAATGACAAGGCACGGTCTGCTGTCTTCGTCCGACAGACTGATGACTGCACCGTCCTCCTTGTAGCTGTAGTCTGCAATGAGGGTATTGTTTTCAACCTTCATGTCGCAGGTTCCGCTGTCTTTCGGGTAAATAAGCTTGACCGAATCTTCATTCCCCTTTACTATATTCAGCCCCATGTCACCGCTGATTTTGATTGAATCAAATGACTGCGCTGAATCCAGAATCTGCTGTTCATTTTCGGTCGGCCCGGAAATCCAGTCATATCGCTCCGCCAGTTTTTCCACACCGCGAACGCCTCCTGCCGCCGCTCCGATAGCAGCCAAAATCAGTCCGATTCCAACTACGACAGCGCAGATAATAAGAAATCTTTTCGTTTTCTTTCCCATGATTTACGCCTCCTTTCTGTACGTCCAGACAGGTTCTTCCTTCATTCCGCCGTTTTTCTTCGCCTTCCGTTTTTCATTGCTGCGTTTTACGGCGCGAACGGAAGCTGCAATTATCGCCTTGATTGCCCAGATTGCCAGCCATCCCAGCAATACGGAAACTCCCAGTCCCGCAAGACCGATTCCCAGCAGCATAAACGCTGTTGAAACCACCGCAGGAAAAGCCAGAATTCCGATTACCAGAAGCGCAATGCTTCCCGCTGCTGCCGCTGCAATCCCCGCAAGCACGCCGACTACGCAGCAGATAAATACACCGAATGCTGCAATCGCCGCAGCGATCAGCAAAATTATTACAGGTATGGAAATCGGTGCGGAACATATACCCACGATGCTCCATTTAAAGGCGGACCAGCCCTTTTTCGCAGTCGGAATTTCTTCGTTGTCCAGTTGGTTCATAGCGTATTCCGACTTAATCTGGGCTGCTAACTTCTTCGGATTTCCCAGTTCTTCTATAACCTGCTGTTCGTTTTCCGGACCTGCTTCATCAAAATATTCTTCATAATATTCAAGTGCCGCATTCCGTTCCTCCTCCGGGAGCTTGCGCAGCTCTGAGCGGAGAATCTTCATGAATTTTTCTCTATTCATCATCTTTTCCTCCCAAGTTCTTTTAATTTTCTCTGTCTTCGGCCGCCGGATTGCTGCCGCAGGCTGACTGCTCTGCCGAACCTTCCGAATCCGGCTCTCCCGCCGCCGTCTCTGCTTCTCCCGCATCGGATTGCTGCGCCGAAGCGTTATTCTCACCTAAAAATGTTTCAATCGCGGTCTTGTAATCGGTCCATTGAACCTTGTATTCTTCCAGCTTCGCTCTGCCCTCCGCCGTAATGCTGTAATATCTTCTGTTTCGACCTTGATATGGTTCATCGTAAGTCTGACAGAAATTTTCCTTCTGCAATCTTCTGAGTACCGGATACAGCGTTGATTCGGATACTACAATTGCCTGTTTCATACAGTGGGTAATCTCATACCCATAGGTGTCTCCCCGGCTTAATATCGCCAGAGCACACGCATCGAGCAGGCTGGATTCGATTTTGAATGCCATTGTGTCCTCCTTATACTCTTCGTTGTTTAATACTATACGGCATATAATATTGTTTGTCAACACCTAATATTCGACTTTTATCAAAAAATACTTCCGAATCAGCGATTCGGAAGTATCGTGTGTGATAGAGCAATTTGTAAAAGCAGCAAGAAGGATGTTGAAATATCTGCTATGTGATAGTAGAATGAATTATCAGACAAAAAAATAACCCGCATCAGCGAGTTAATCCACAACATGTGGAGCCACAGTGGGCGATTAGAAAAATTCTTTATTTGAACCTGTAGTGTGATTTCATATGGTAGTTAATACTGAAATCATTTATATAATATAAGTTATAAGCAAATTTGTCAATTCTTTTTAAGTTGTTTTGGGAGGGGTTATGAAAAAATATTATCTTGGACTCGATATAGGAACTAATTCTGTCGGATGGGCAGTAACAGATCCATCGTATAATCTTGAGCATTTCCGCAAAAAAGATATGTGGGGCATACGCCTTTTTGAGCAGGCTGAAACTGCTGCAGAGAGAAGGATGAAAAGGACTAACCGAAGAAGGCTGCAGCGAAGAAACCAGCGGATAGATTTGCTCCAGGAGCTTTTCTCAGAGGAAATGGCTAAGACAGACCCTACTTTTTTCCTTCGAATGAATGAGAGCAGACTGCATATCGAGGACAAATCAATAAAGGTGAAATACCCGCTTTTTACCGATGATGATTACACAGATATCGATTTTTATAATAAATATCCTACTATGTATCATCTGAGAAAAGAACTTATGGAATCTTCTGTGCCCCATGACATACGATTGGTATATCTTGCACTGCATCATATCATAAAATATCGCGGACATTTTCTCATAGACGGAGACTTGAACAGCGCCAAAAGTTTCAATGATGTATTCGAAAAGCTTATGGGGGCAGTAAAAGGTGAGCTTGGTATTGACGTTGATGTGCATTATCCTGACCATATAGAAAAGATACTGAGGGACAGGACAATGTCACGTTCTGTAAAAGCGAAGCTTCTTGAAAAAGAATTTATTCTGAATCCAGGCGAAGCGGATAAAGACACACAAAACAAACTTAAAAACGCTGTAAAACAGATATGCATTTTTACTGCCGGCAATAAGGGTGACTTGAAGAAACTGTTTTTTACAGAGAATCTTGACGATGTCGAAAAGACAGGATTCAAGTTTTCTGATGCAGGATTCGATGAGGATATCCTGCCTGAACTTGAATCGAAGATACCGGATCAACTCAATGCAGTACAGTCCATAAAGGCTGTGTATGACTGGAGTATACTTGTAGATATCCTCGATGGAGAGGAGTATCTGTCAGCGGCCAAAGTAAAGCAGTATGATGAACATAATGTGAATCTGAAAACTCTCAAACATATAATGAAAAAATACTGCAGCAAAAAGATATGGGACGAATTTTTCAATGACCAAAACGGCAAGGATAACTATGCAGCATATATCGGACATGTCAGGAAAAGCGGAAAAAAGTATGATGTCAAAAAATGTTCTGACGAAGACTTCTATAAAAAGCTGAAAGGGATACTCTCAAAAATAACGCCTGGCAGCGGTGATGAATCAGTTTTAAAAGATTTGATAAACAAGACTGACGCACAGATACTGCTTCCGCTGCAGCGAAGCAGGGACAATGGAGTCATACCGCAGCAGGTACACAAGATTGAGCTACAGACGATACTTGATAATGCATCCGAATATCTGCCATTCCTGAAGAATCAGGACGAAAATGGCCTCACTGCTGCGGATAAGATAACAGATATATTTTCATTCCGCATACCATATTATGTAGGACCTCTCAGCGACAAACATAAGGCAGACGGCTCCAACTCATGGATAGTAAGAAAAGAAGACGGGCGTATATATCCATGGAACTATGAACAGAAAATCGATATGGAAAATTCCAATGAGCAGTTCATTCGCCGCATGACAAATAAATGCACATATCTGGTAGGAAAAGATGTTTTGCCTAAAAATTCGATGCTTTATCAGAAATTCATGGTACTGAATGAACTGAACAATCTCAGGATACGCGGAAAGAAAATAAATGAAGGCCTGAAGCAGAGGATATACGAGGAACTGTTCTGTAAACATACGAAAGTCACAGGCGCAAAACTTCTCACATATCTGCGGGCACATGAAGACGGCGAACTTTCGGCAGAGGATCTCAGCGGATTCGACAAGGGCTTCAAAGCTTCATTATCAGCATATCTCGATTTTGAAAAACAGATATTCGGAGAAGACATAAAGAAAAATCATGTGAGGCAGATTGCAGAGGATATAATACGTTGGAAAACTATTTATGGCAACGACAATAAGATGGTCATCAATGTAGTGGAACAAAAATATCCGGGAGTCCTGTCGAAAGAGCAGCTGAAAAAATTAAGCAAACTTCATTACAGCGGATGGGGAAATTTCTGTGCCGAATTTCTGAATGGAATAGAAGGAGTGAGTCCTGACGGTGAACAGTTCACTATCCTACAGGCGATGTGGGAGACTAACTGCAACCTCATGCAGCTTTTAAGCAGGCAATATACTTTCCGACAGGTGATAGACGAGATGAATAAAGAAGCTGCGGGAGAGATATCTTCGATAGATTATGACAGCCTTGTTCGTAACCTTTATACTTCACCGGCCAACAAACGTGCTATCTGGCAGACTGTACAGATCACCGAAGAAATAAAAAAGGTGATGGGCTGCGCCCCTGAAAAAATATTTATAGAAATGGCCCGTGGTGAAGATAAAGAAAAGAAACGCACACAGTCAAGAAAAAATCGGCTCATGGAGCTTTATTCCGCATGCAAAAATGATGTCAGGGACTGGACGACAGAACTCGACAAATGGAACGAACGTGATTTCAGCAGCATGAAACTTTATCTGTACTATACGCAGATGGGCAGATGTATGTATACCGGTGAACCGATAGATCTTGATGCACTTATGTCCGGTAATTCAAAATGGGACAGAGATCACATATATCCTCAGTCCAAAATTAAGGATGACAGTATAGACAATCTTGTACTTGTAAACAAGTCAGTGAATTCCCGCAAAAGCAACGAGATGCTTTCATCGGAAATACAACAGCGGCAGCATGGCTTCTGGAAACAGCTCCTTGAAGGCGGATTCATAAGCAAGAAAAAGTACGACAGGCTGACAAGAACCGGCGGCTTTACCGAGGAAGAACTTTCAGGATTCATAAGCAGACAACTGGTAGAGACGAGGCAGTCATCAAAAGCTGCTGCCGATCTCATGAAGCGGATATATCCGGATACGGACATAATATATGTCAAGGCGGCACTGGTGTCGCAGTTCCGCAGGAACAATATACATATGCTCAAATCAAGGAGAGTCAACGACTATCACCATGCCAAGGACGCATATCTGAATATAGTTGTGGGTGATGTATATAATGCAAAGTTCACATCGAATCCGCTGGCCTGGATGAAAGAAAATTATAAAACGAATTACAGCATCAATCGTGTGTTCGATTATGATGTATACCGCGGCAAGACTCTCGTATGGGAAGCTGCCGACAAGGATGCAGGCAAGCACGGCACGATAGCCACTGTACGTCGGGTGATGCAGCAGAACAATATACTTTACACTGAATATACATATTGTGGTAAGGGTCAGCTTTTTAATGAGACTATAGCAAAGAAAGGCAGCGGCTCTATAATCAGTCTGAAAAAAGGGTTGGATCCTGAAAAATACGGAGGATACACAAGTCCGAACACCGCATATTTTGCATTCATTGAATTTGACGGCAAAAAAGGAGCACGTACAAGACAAATTATTGAAATACCTGTATATATCGCAAACAGAATAACGTCGGGAGGAGATGTACTTAAAGAATACTTTGAAACCGTCAAAGGAATGAAGAATGTCAAGATTCTCAGGGAGAAGATAAAGAAAAACTCACTGATATCAGTTGACGGTTTCCCGATGAGGATAAGAGGAGCAACAGAGAAAGATCTTGCCTTAAAAGGAAATGTACAGCTCGTTGTTGATGAGAAAAACGAAGAGCTGATAAGAAGAGTTGAAAAATTCCTAGAAAAGAAAAACAGCAGTGAGGCTTCGGAAAAATATGATGGATTTTCACACGTTGATATGAATGAACTTTACAGAAAACTTACTGATA
>CAVCML010000032.1:0-2971 GCA_963603335.1 Bacteroidaceae bacterium
AGATGAATGTATTTGCCTGTCCTGCAACCGGGGAATCCGAACATTTAACCTTTGCAACTTCCGGAGCAACGGCAGCATCAAACTGCAGTTCGCCGTCAACAGCCAAATCCGGAGCTGCTTCCTTGATTTTCTTTGTAGCGTTTGCAACCAGTGTAACCATGTCACCCTTACCGGAGCCATAAGTGGAATATGACAGCATTGCAACCTTAGGATCGATGCCGAACACCTCAGCAGTCTTTGCAGTTTCAGTAGCGATTTCTACCAGTTCGTCTTCGTTTGGAGCGATATTGATGGCGCAGTCTCCCATAGCCAGTTTCTGATCGTCCTTAACCATAATGAAGCAGGAGCTTACGATTTTATTGCCCGGCTTCGTCTTAATCAGCTGCAGAGCCGGACGAACCGTATCCGCTGTTGAGTAAGTTGCGCCGCCCAGCAGGCAGTCAGCTTTACCCATCTTAACCAGCATGGTTCCGAAGTAGTTGCCCTTGGAAAGAGCATCACGAACCTGTTCTTCGGTCATTTTGCCTTTTCTCAGTTCTACCATTTTTTCAACCATCGAATCGATATCTGCATAATTTGTCGGATTGATTATTTCACACTTACTGATGTCGTGCTTAGCGTCAGCAGCGGACAGTTTTACCGCATCCGGGCTGCCAAGCAGAATTACATTAAGAATGCCTTCTGCTGTAAGTTTTGCTGCAGCATCCTGAATTCTTGAATCTGTGCCCTCTGTGAAAACAATTGTCTTAGGATTTGTTTTTAACTGTTCTTTCAGTTTTGTAAACATTGTGTTCCCCTCTTTTCTGATCATTTATAATTCACGTATAGTATGTTAACGCAAATAATACGTTTAGACCATACACATTTATTCTATCGTTTTACTGTGTTGTTTTCAAGGATTTTTTCAGCAAACTTATCAAAAATTGCATTTCCTTTAATTTCTTATGCTAAGTCTTAATTTTTGCAAATCCGCATCAATAAAAAAGAACCGGTTCGATTATCGCAGCCGCTGCCGCCGTGAAATCTTCCCGATTCTCTGCCGTGTTCCTTTTCATATTCTCGCTTCCAGTCTTTTTTGCGAGGGCGATCCTTCGCTGTCATGTGTTTTCCCGTCCGAAATCCCGGCGTCTGATACGCTTTCGCAAGTTCGACTTTCGTCATATCGATTACCATCTTCTTTTTCTGTTTCGGCGCCGAAGTCGGAATAGCGCCCGTCTTTTTCTTTCCCATAGAATCAATCCTCCTTTGTCCCGAATTTACATGCGGTTATCCTTATCATATTCATGGCAGATCCATGCCATTAAAAGATTTACAATCCTGCGCTGCTGATCTTCGGTGAGCTTCCTGCCCTTGGGTACTTTGTACCATTTTTCCAGACAGCCCCGGCAGCAGCAGGCACATGCATGCTGCGCTGTAAACACCGGGTGACCCCGCATCGGTGTCTGCTTTCCATCGTTTGGAATTTCAGCCGGCGCAAGCCGTTTTGCAATAAAATCCTCGGCATGGCTGCGAATGGTGTCCATGCCTTTTTGCGTGATATAATCCCGCTCCTTCTGCGTCAAATGAAATTTGGCACGGAAATGCGATGTCTGCAGTTTGGCAAGCGCCTGATTGATTGTTTGCATTTAAAGTCCTTTCTTATATCTGTTTTATCCGTTTCTAGTTGCACCCATTCAGCCTTTATCCGCTGACATTACAGCCTTCACAATAGCCTTCTGCATTACTTCAGAAGCCATTGTTCCCGCAACATTGATATCAGCTTCCACATCTCCGATGGATGCCGCATAGATTGTATCCCCGTCTGCCATCGTGCCGACAGGACTGATGCAGCGTGCGTATGCACACCTCGTCATAGAAGCAATCTTGCTCATTTCTGTCTTTGAAAAACCGCCGTTTGTCACGATTGCGCCGATTACGGTATTCCCTGTAAACATGTCTGTCTTCTGATTTATCTTATACAGCTCTGTCCGTGTGTCCAGAAGATGCTTTCCATCTTCGCTCCTAAGCCCGGCAATCTCTTCACCCGTCTCAGGATCGTAAATGTCACCCAGTGAGTTTACAGCGACAACGGCAGCCATCTCAAGTGTACCAAGCTTAGCCGCGCAGATGCCGAGTCCTGAGCTTGAGGAACGATCCATACCGCAGATTTTACCGACAGTTGCGCCGCAGCCTGCACCATAACTTCCGTTCTGAGGATTATTGTTCATGGCATCCTCGCAGGCTTTATATCCCATGGCGCTGTCCGGACGAATCGCTGCGCTGCCTATTCCAAGATCATAAATACACGAGCCGCAGACAAGCGGTACCTTCGCATATCCGGTATCATAGCCCATGTCATGCTCTTCTAAGTAACGCATGATGCCGTCCGCAGCCGCAAGTCCATAGGCTGAACCACCTGAAAGCATGATTGCGTTGATGGGATTATCCGCAGTCAATGGATCGGCAAGGTGCGTTTCTCTTGCCGCAGGACCTCCGCCGCTCACGTCTATGCCGACTCTTGCACCTTTATCAAATATCAATACCGTAACACCGGTTTTCGCATCCGGATCCTGCGCATTGCCGATGCGAAGCCCCGCCATATCCTGAATCCGGATTTTATCCGGAAGATTTGAAAATTTCATTGTTTCACCTCTGAGATTCTTTCTGTAAATGTAGTATAACACAATTCTCAGGTGTTTTCGGGTTCGAATTTCACCATTTTTCAAATGCCCCCCGCGTAAAGCACGTGGTTTTCCCTTATAAAATAAAAACGCCTGTAACAGACGTTTTTATTTTGGCGGAGAGTCAGGGATTCGAACCCTGGGTCCGGTTAAGGACACAGCATTTCGAGTGCTGCACGATCGACCACTCTGACAACTCTCCAAAGAGTTTTGAATTTGTTTACATCACTGTTTGACCAGCGAACACTAATTAGTATACATGAAAATCGGATTGGTTGCAACAGTTTTGTAGCGAAGTTTCCTTGCCGTAC
>CAVCML010000033.1:0-7642 GCA_963603335.1 Bacteroidaceae bacterium
CGAATCCGAACGGACCCGTTTTGTTGTTGAGCAGGATTATTTCAGGAAGTTAACATTTTGAAGGGAACCGTTTTTTTAGTGCAATGACATTTTATGGAAAAAATTACCGCGTACGTATTGACATATACTGGAAAATAATGTATGATTTAGAAAATGTTAAAAAATGACATAACATTCAAAAGGAGGAAAAAGGAATGAGAAAAAAAGCGTGCGCGGCTTGCGCAATCATCGGAGTGATGCTGATGGGATCAGCCACGGCATTTTTTACGGATCGCGATACGGCGGCCAATGAATTCATCGTAGGCAACGTTTCGGTGGATCTGAGCGAACCGGGGTGGGATCCGGATGAAGGAACAGCGTTAACGCCGAATAAGACGGTGAATAAGGATCCGCAGGTGACTAATACGGGAAGCAATGATGCTTTTGTATTTCTGCAGGTAAAAGTACCGTCGGCGTCGGTTAAAACCGCGGGAGCGGACGGCAGCCTGCAGGAAAGCAAGAAGCAGGATCTGTTCAATTATACGGTTAACAGCGGATGGAAGCTGGTGGAACAGTCGGAAGCGACCGATGCGTCGGTCTATACGTATGCTTACGTTGATACAAACGGAGCTATGAAGAAGTTGTCTCCGCAGGGCAATACCGGAGCGCTCTTCGATAAGGTTAAGTTTATCAATCTGGTGGAGGGAGAAGTTGATCCGGATACGAAGCTTAGCATCGATGTGGATGTACTGGCAATTCAGACGGAGGATCTCGGAGTCAGCAGCGGCGCACCGGCGGATGTGCTTAAACTTATCAGAAATCAGAACAGCTGATTCGATTTTTAAGAAACGGGGGATATACGGGGGATATGATGAAGAGAAATTTCAATGAAGGAGGGAAACCGCACGGCATGGGGACGGTGCGGTTTCCCGGGAGGATATCCTGGCCGTTGGCGATAGTTTTATTGATCTGTGCAGTGATATTGCCGGCAGCTGCAGCTTTTCTGCTGGCATCGGATACACTGCATAACCGTTTTACGGTGGGGGAAAATACAAGCCATATAGAAGAGGAATTCGGTACTTATGAATCTTTTGAAAAAGGGAAAAATTATGAGAAGCGCGTTACGGTAAAAAACACGGGCAATGTTCCCTGCTGTGTCAGAATCTTTGCGGAAACAGAGGATCCGGACTGCCGGGAAAAGATTCAGATAGACTGGAATCAGGAAGACTGGAGTGAAAAGCAGGAGGACGGATTTTATTATTATAAGCACGTGCTTTTGCCGCAGCAGAGCAGTGAGCCGCTTTTTACCACGATTACAGCTGAGGAGGATGTCTCCGATTTCAGGATGATTTGTTTCAGTGAGACGCTTCAGGCGGATGGACAGGAAGAAGGTGCTGTGAAATGGGAAAAACAATAAAAGTACCGCTGCGGAGGATTATACCGGGAATTTTGCTGATGGTATTTTTCCTCTTCGGAAGCATGTCGGTCTGCTGCGGAGCTACGCTGAAGAACATACCCAGCACGGATCTTTCGGTGGCATACAGCAATAAGCTCATTTTGGGATATCATAATTATACGGCTGTGTGGAACGGCGTTTCCGGCAAGATGATAAAGGGAAAGTATAACTACGATCTGCTGTGCGTTCCCATCAAGACAAAGACTGCCTCTTTTACTTATACGGACTTTTTGGATCTGACCTTCACAAATGTGGGAAAAATTGACGGCCGTCAGATTGATGCAAAGATTCATTTTAATTCGATGACTGTCGGCAAGCGAAACTCTTCCGGGGAGCGAAGCGATGATTACTTTGCCGTGTGCTATCTGGCGGATGAATCGCTGTGGATGTCATCGAC
Source organism: Bacteroidaceae bacterium (assembly GCA_963603335.1). Lineage (GTDB taxonomy): Bacteria > Bacillota > Clostridia > Peptostreptococcales > Anaerovoracaceae > Lentihominibacter. Next base: position 1,833 of record CAVCML010000033.1, read on the forward strand.
TATTGCGGGAATCGGAGCCGGATATCGTGCGCCGAAGACCATTGATATTACGACGACCATGTATTGGCATGATACGGGGAAGGTAATCAATCTGCCGTTTTTTCAGTGCCTCTCGGATATTGATGCCGGAGCCGGTTATTTTAAGGAAGCGTGGGAAGCAAAGAGCGGGTTTTCAGGGATTTTTTATAAATACAGCTCGTGTTTTTTGAGCTTCAGCGGGAATAAAGCGACGACACCGAGCGCTACCGATGTAGGCGGGGATGACTCGCTACTGAAGGCGGGATTTTATGCGCCTACCACAAGCGGAACATTTAGAGGCGTGTTTACGGAGGGCAACTGTGCAACGCAGTTTATTCCGTACAGCGCATATACAATGATGAGCAGCCCGGTTAAGTCTTCGGACGGCAGGGAAAGAAACGTGGAAGGCGATGAGATTACTTATACTATCAAACAGAAGATAGGGAAATTTTACGTTGATACGATGACGGTGTACTCGTCCTATGTCATGAAGGACAAAATACCGGAAGGAGTGACATATCAGTCAGCGTCGGTCTGCGACGGAAACGGAGAGGATATTACATCACAGGGAACGATTTCATATGATGCGGCAGACCGTACAGTCAGTTTTGAAATGGGTTCATCATGGCTTTCTGACATCGATAATTATTCAGGACAGACGTTGTCTTTGAAAATCAAGACCAAGGTGGATCCCCTGGATGTTCCGCTGAAGACCGTAAAAAATTCAGAGACGACCACGATCGATAAGGAAGTGAATCTGACATCCAATGAGGTTCAGGATGTTCTGGCGATTCCATACCATGTGAAGTATAAATATATGAGCGGAACGAAGGACAGAGAGCTTCCTGCGGAGATAAGCACCGAGTCGGGAGACTATAAAATAAGCGACGAAAACGCTTACTATCAGGGGGATACAGTGAAGCGGAAGGAAGCTCCGAAGGATGGGACAGTACATAAAATTACGGACGGAAACGGAGAAGAGAAAGGCTCATGGGTGCTGCAGTGGGATGCACAAACAAAGCAGATAGAGCAAGGTGACATATTGTTTACGGGAACCTGGCGGTACGTGACTGCTCCGAAGCTTGTAATTTCCAAATCGATTACAACGGAAGACAATCAGTTAACGGAAGTTCACGGAACACCGAGTTTTCTTTTTAGAATCACGGGTGAGTCATCGGGTAAAATCTGGTATCGTTCGATTACATTCGATGATGATTCGGTTCGGATGGATGGAAATATACTGAAGGTTTCCTGTCCGGCCATTCGCTTGCCTGAGGATGATTATCTTGTGGAAGAGCTGGATTCTCTGCGTTTTGAATCCACGGAGGCGGAGAGCGGTTATGCCGGAGATTTCGGCTGGCGGCAGGTAAATACCGGAATAAGTTCTGCAGAAATTTCACTGAGAATGAGTCAGCTGCAGCCGGGTGATGCAGGGTATGATGCATCTTATGCAAAAGTAAATTTCACCAATAAGAAGGTGGACTGGAGTCGTTTTTCGCATACAGACATTGTAATCAATGCACTGCAGAAGGAGGCGGAATGATGATCATAAGGAAGAAGCTTATACCGATTTTGATAATACTTACGGCGCTGCTGGGTGTATTCGGTTACGGAGCGGTGAAAAACAGTACGGAAATTCGGAGCTTTCTGGAGACAGGAGGCGTGAAAATCGGTATACAAACTTTGGAAATTCAGAACGGATGTGCCGCAAAACTGCCGGCAGAGGTTAAGGTTGACTGTGAGAAGCCGATTTCTTATGTACCGCGCATTACAAATTACGGTGCCGCTTGTTATCTGCGCGTTCGGCTGCTGGCAAAGGCCGGAGAACATGAACTGGAACTGCTGGATTATCTGCAGAATACAGAGGTCGGATGGGTGCGAAAGGGAGCATATCTGTATTACCGGGAGCCGGTTTCCGGCGGTGAATCGGTAGATGTGTGCTGGGCATTTCAGATGCCGGAAACGTGGGACTTTTATCAGGACAAGAGCCTGCAGATACAAACTGAGGCCGATGCCCTGCAGGCTAAAAATTTCAGCCCGGATTTCACATCGGAAACTCCGTGGGGCAATCTGGTAGTGACGGCATCCCGGATAGAAGCCGGAAATCGTTTGGAAACTGTGGAGTGTGCAGACGATGATTTGCAGAAGACGGAGGGAAATCCTTATGCAGTTGCTGCGGATCGGCAGAAAGGCCTTGTGCTGGAGGAAGGAGAATTTTTTTCTCATGTAATGCTTTTGCCGGGAGACAGTCGTACGGAATCACTGAAACTTTCAAACCGGGAAACCGAAAAAATTCAGATTCTGATGAGAGCGGAGTGGGAGAAAAGTTCGTTTCTGGATAAGATGCAGCTTAAAATAGATAATGGAGACGGATTTTACGACGGAGTCTTGACGGGAGCGCAGATGCGGGACTACAGGGTGCTGGCGAGCCTGAATCCGGGAGAGACGAAAACGGTGGATGTGACCATCTCGTTTCCGGAGTCGGCAGATAATAGATATCAGCAGAACAGCGATGATATCCGCTGGTGCTTTGCCGTAAAACATGAGAATGACAGCGGAGCGCCTGTGACCGGAGATGCGGAAGCTCGCTGGGCTTTTGCCGCAGCCGGCTGCGGGGCGGCGATTCTGGGTATCCGGTGCATGAGAAAGAGGCGGCGGGATGAGCAGGAAGCGTGAATCGCGGCGGCTGCAGCGAATCGCTGCAATAATGTTTTTCCTGGTTATCATGGGAATGGCGGTACTTCTGGAGCTCCGCCCGGTGGCGGTTCTGTCCGGTTCGATGGAACCTGTGATATCGACGGGAAGTGTGTGCATGATAAGCGGGGCTGACCGAAGCGGAGCGTCAGGTAAGATTATAGCCTATGAACTTCAAGATCATCTGGTGATTCACCGCATCAGCAGGTGCGGAGGAGCAGCGGGCTCATATATCACAAAGGGGGACAGCAATAATGCAGAGGATCCGGCTCCGGTTTTTGCAGATCAGATTCGCGGAACGGTAATCGGAACCGTACCGTATCTGGGGTATGCGGCGTTATTTTTGCGAAGCACGAAAGGAATGATGACTGCAGCATGTATAATATTTTTTCTTGGATTTGTTTGCTTTCCCGGGAAAGAGCGTGTATAATATGGAAGAATAGACAGAAAATTCAACGATCGAAAGCAAAGGATGTGAAAAAATGAGCGATTGTATTTTTTGTAAAATAGCTGAAGGTGAAATCCCTTCAAATAAAGTGTACGAGGATGATAAGATTTTATGCTTCCATGACCTGGATCCGCAGGCTCCGGTTCACGTGCTGATTATTCCTAAGAAGCATATCGCTTCGCTGAATGATACAACGGCAGAAGATAAAGAACTTCTGGGCTATATCCTGGATAAGGTTAAGGAAATCGCAGCAGAGCTGGGACTCGAAAACGGATATCGACTCGTCAACAACTGCGGCGAAGACGGTCTGCAGACCGTAAAGCATTTACATTTCCACCTTCTGGGGAAAAGAAAAATGACATGGCCTCCGGGCTGATCGGCGAAAAAAATGTTGCATAAAATATCATAAAATAGTATAATAGCAATGTTATAGGCAAGCCGTTCTTAGGTTACGAGATTTCTGTAAAGTCAGGAGGTGAAATGGGAAATGGCACAGGTAATTGTTAGAGAAAATGAAAGCTTAGAAAGCGCATTAAAGAGATTTAAGAGATCTTGCGCTAGAGATGGAGTTATGTCCGAGCTGAGAAAGAGAGAACATTACGAAAAACCTAGCGTAAAGAGAAAGAAAAAGTCTGAAGCTGCAAGAAAAAAGGCTAAGAAGTACTAGTTTGTATAGATCAGAGGTGTTGTGAGTAATGACCTTAAAAGAAAGATTAAATGCTGACTTTAAAGATGCAATGAAGAACAAAGAGAAGGTTCGTAAAGAAACGATTAGCTTTGTTCGGGCTGCAATCAAGCAGTATGAAGTAGATAATCGAGAGGAAATCGATGATGCTGGAATCGCATCCATTTTAGCCAAGCAGGTAAAAATGAGAAAAGATGCCCTCGCTGATTTTGAATCGGCCGGCAGAACGGATTTGATTGATGCCTATAATGCAGAAATTGAAGTCCTGATGGATTATATGCCGAAACAGCTGACTGCTGAAGAGATTGAAGATCTTGTAAGCAAGACGGCAGCGGATATGGGAATTGAACAGGGCAGCGGCAAGAGCTCCATGGGAAAACTGATGGGTGCTGTTATGCCGAAGGTCAAAGGTGTTGCGGATGGCAACGATGTCAAGAAAGCTGTGGAACAGTTTTTGGCATAGCTGATGCAGACAACAATATATGATTGAAACAAATTACAATGCCGACAGAAAAAACTGTCGGCATTGTTTTGCTTTTTGCGGAAATCCGGTTGGAAAACTCCGTACCGGGATGCTACAATAAAAGAAAAACAGAACTGAGGGTTTTATGAGTGATTTAGAAAGCATGATAAAAGCATTTCGGGAAGGATGCGAGGAATATGAGCGAAGGAAGAAAGCTTCGCATACGGATTCGTTTGAAGTTCATGAAATTTACGGCAGTGCCGATGTGAATACAAAAGAAATCGGAAGAATTGCTTTGGGAAACAATCTGGATTATATGGATGATATGTACAGAAACCGCAAGCCGGAGGGCGGCCTTCAGCTGATTTATGTGGATCCGCCTTTTTTTTCCAAGAGCAAGTATCAGGCATCGATTTCTCTCAAATCGCCGATTCTGGGAAAGTCATCCGTCATTAAAATTGATGCGTATGATGATTTTCGTGCGTCCGAATTGACTCATTATCTGCAGATGCTGACGGTTCGATTCCTGCAGATGCGGGATTTGCTGTCGGATACCGGGTGCATTGCGGTACATCTGGACTGGCACGTGAATCACTATGTAAAAATAATTCTCGATGAGATTTTTGGCCGGGAAAATTTCATAAATGAAATTATCTGGAATTATAAATCCGGGGGCAGCGGAAAAAGAAGTTTTGCAAGGAAGCACGATACAGTATTGCTTTACGGCAAAACAGGGCATTATAAATTCAACGTGCTGCGGGAAAAGTCGTATAACAGAGGCTTAAAGCCGTATCACTTCAGCGGTGTGGAAGAATTTAAAGATGAAAAAGGCTGGTATACTCTGGTCAATATGAAAGATGTCTGGAGCATTGATATGGTGGGCAGAACATCCGTGGAACGCACCGGATATGCCACTCAAAAACCGGAAAAACTGCTGGAGCGAATCGTGGAAGCCTGCAGCGATGAGGGAGATCTGTGTGCTGATTTTTTTGCGGGATCGGGGAGCTTCGGAGCTGTATGCGAACGCATGGGAAGACGCTGGATTTTGTGTGATGAAAGTCCTTTGGCGATAGCGACGGAGATAGGCAGGCTGGCGGCTTTGCAGGAAAATACGCAGAGAAAAAACCAATTGGGATTTGCGGTGCTTTCTGCAAATGAGCCGCAGGCAGCGAAAATTGAAGCGAAGATTATGAACGGACAGTTGAATCTGGTTCGGTATGAGGCACCGTCAGATATATTCCGCTGCAGTGAGCGAGAGGAAGTGAAAAAATTTGCTCGCGAAGACAGCTTGAGCCTTATAGGCACATGGAGCGCGGACTTTGCATGGGACGGAAGCGTACATCGTGCAGAGAAAATATTCTGCAGCGGAGAAAGGTGTGCGGAAATCCCGGAGGGGGCGAAGACGGTTCGCATTGCGGGTTATGACGTGTTCGGAAATTCATTTGCGGCTTTTTTAAAAAATGCGAAAAATTCTTGATAACGGTCGAGGTTTCGTGTATAAT
>CAVCML010000034.1:0-34538 GCA_963603335.1 Bacteroidaceae bacterium
TCGAACCTATGACCCTCTGCTTGTAAGGCAGATGCTCTCCCAGCTGAGCTAAACGCCCACGTGCTCGCACCGATTTAACTGCTCGGCACATTTACTAACTATACAGCAAGTTTCACAATCTGTCAAGCATTTTTTGAATGTTTTTCCGATTTGTTTTTTGTGTTTTTTGTCATGATTTTGAACGGCTTTTTTGCAGCCCCAAACTTCCTTGATTCTAAGCGGTTTCCCAGATTTTCATCAGACTTTTACCCGGACTGTATTCTGTGAAAGCATTTCGGATTTTCCCGAAGTAATGTTTTTAAAAAGCATTTCTACGTTCTTCAAACTGCCCGGCAATGTCTGGATTTTCATGCTGATTTTATCCGTGTATTGAATATTAACGATACGAAAGTCCGAAAAATTTTCTTCTCCTCTGCAATCCGCCTCGCTCAGATCCAGCTCTTCTGATGCCATATTCTGGATTTTTGCAAGATGCGGATAGTCTATCTTCATCGTAATCTCCGCCATCTCCCGAACGCTGCATATGCCGGCAGCCTCCAGACCCAGTTTGGCACTTCCTGTATATGCTCTTACAAGGCCTCCTGTACCGAGCTTAATCCCTCCGAAATATCGCGTTACCACGACAATTAAATTAGTGATGCCCTCCTTTACCAGCATCTGCACTATAGGTGCTCCGGAGGTTCCCTGCGGTTCCCCGTCATCGCTCGCCCACTGAATCTGTGATTTATCCCCGATTACCATAGCGGGAACATTGTGAGTCGCATCCTTATACTGCTCCCGAATTTCCGCCAGAAAGGCATCCGCCTCTTCCCTTGTCTCCACCGGACAGACGTGGGCTATGAATCTGGATTTTTCAATTATCTGCATAGCTTCCGCTTTTTTTCTTACCGTTTTATATGATTCCATTCCCTATTCCTCTGTTTTTCCCTGCGCTGCTGCGGCGAATTTCTCATATCTAAGAGCGTCTTCCCGCTCCAGTTTTCCGCAAAGTAAAGTTCCCGATTCCTTATATTCCATAGAAGAAATCTGAGCATTTTCGCAAAGATATGATGTGATATCTCCTCGCTCATACGGGATCAGCAGCGTCATTTCAATTCGCCCGCCGAATATCTTCTCCCGGATTTTTTCTGCCAGCAGATTTACGTTTTCTCCGGTCTTTGCAGAAAGATATACCGTCTCATAACCGCTCACGTCCAGCGGAGCGCTTTCTGCAATATCCATTTTATTATATGCGATAATTCGATCCTTGCCGCCGGCGCCGATCTGATCGATTACTTCGTTGGTAACGCCCATATAAAAATCCCTGTTTTCGTAAGAACTGTCCACCACGTGAATCAGCAGATCCGCATAGCGCACCTCCTCCAGCGTGGATTTGAACGCCTCAATCAAACTGTGCGGCAGCCTGCTGACAAATCCGACCGTATCGATCAGAATAAAATCACTGCCTTGCTCCAGTGTAACCTTTCGATGCTGAGTATCCAGTGTTGCAAACAGCATATCTTTAGACGACACAGTCTTATCCTCACGCTCAGACAGTTCCAAAAGCCGGTTCATAATGGCTGATTTTCCCGAGTTGGTATATCCCATAAGCGCCACAATCGGAATCTTTGATTTTTCCCTGCCGGAACGCTGCACATCTCTGGTCCTGCCGATTCGTGCCAGCTCCGCCTTTATATCATCTATGCGTCCGGCAATATGTCTGCGATCCGTTTCCAGCTTTTTTTCTCCCGGACCTCTCGTTCCGATTCCGCCTCCCAGTCTGGAGAGCGATCTGCCGAATCCTGTCAGCCGCGGCATACGGTACTGCAGCTGTGCCAGTTCTACCTGCAATTTGCCTTCTTTGGAAACAGCGCGGTCAGCAAAAATATCCAGAATCAGAATTGTCCGATCGATGACACGCACATCCAGTGCGTCTTCCAGATTTCGCAGCTGCACCCCGGAAAGCTCATCGTTAAAAATAACCGTATCAGCATCCATATTCCGACACAGCTCTGCCAGCTCCTGCACCTTGCCTTTTCCAATCAGCGTCGCAGTATTGGGACGTTCCAGCGACTGAATCATCTGACCCGCCACCGTAACGCCGTCCGCTTCCGCAAGGCCTGCCAGTTCTTCCATTGAATGGCTGATATCATCCTTTATCTGCAGTCCAACCAGAATGGCAGTATATTCTTCGTCTCGTATTACTTCATTGTTTTCATTAAATCTAACCATGGCAACATTCTAGCATATTTATCATTCCTCTGCATCTAAAATATTTCCTCCTGCATGCACATAAAAATCCACTTTGCTGATTAGTCTGCGCACAGCAAAGTGGATTGGTGAATTTTCTGTATAAAAACATTCCGGTTTGATGTAATGAATTACATCACCAGTTTAGCCAGTTCTTCTTTGAATTTAGAGTTGATAATCTTAATGCGGGTTCCTTTCATTCCCAGCGATCTTGATTCGATAACGCCTGCGCTCTCAAGTTTACGCAGTGCATTTACGATAACCGAACGTGTAATACCCGAACGATCCGCAATCTTGCTGGCTACCAGAAGTCCTTCATTGCCGTCCAGCTCCGCAAAAATCTGCTGTACCGCTTCAATTTCCGAATAGGACAGCGTACCTATGGCCATCTGAACCATGGACGTAAGCCGCTCTTCTTCTTCCTGTTCCAAAGACTTTCTCCGCTGTATCTCAAGCCCGATTACCGAGGCACCGTATTCGCCGAGCACCAAATCTTCGTCGTTGAATTTAGGAGAGTAACGCGTCATAACCAGAGTTCCCCATCTGGTTCCGCCTCCTACGATAGGGATAATCGTGTGAAGTTTATCCGATGTATCATAGTCGTACTTGAAAATTTTCAGAACTTCTTCTCCCGATAAATTTGCAGTGGTTTCCTTGACCTTCAGCATCTCTTCGTTGTATTCGCTCGGGAAAACCTCATTGCCGGTTTCCGAATCCGAAATCGTCGGGCTGTCTGATTTGATTTTGTAATTTACACCGAGGACTTTACCTCTGTCATTGGCAACGTAAATATTGGCATCCATCAAATCGCTCAATACACTGCACATTTCATTAAAAGAAAAAACACCTGACGGGCTTTCCTGCAAAAGCCAGTTAAGTTTTCTTACCTTGTTTAAAATATCACTCATTTTGACTACCTCGTCCATTTTTAATCAAATTTTATACATCCATCATCTATGCGTATTATACATTCTTTTCCAACACAAAACAACTCTTTTTTTAGAGTTTTCAAAAAAGTTCCTTATTTTCACACAATTATCATAAGTTTGTTATTTTTTTTACAATCTACTTCTTATTTTTTTACAAGTTTGCGTTAGGCTTTTAATGCGCTAAAAAACCCCTATGACTCCCAGGTCGGGAATCACCGGGGTTATAGATCAACAGCTACTAAGTATATCGCTACAGGATATATCTGTCAATATCTTCCGGATGAATTTTTTCAGCGAACTTTTCTTTTACATAGTCCTGATCTATTACAATCTTCTGTTCTTCCATATCCGGAATGTTGAAGGAGATATCCTCCAGGAGTTTTTCCAGAATAGTATGAAGTCTTCTGGCTCCGATATTCTCCGTCTGTTCATTCATGAGGAAGGCCATCGTTGCGATTTCATCAACGGCTTCATCCGTAAATTCAATTTCCACTCCCTCTGTTTCCAGCAATGCCTTGTGCTGTTTCAGCAAAGCATTCTCCGGAATGGTCAGGATTTTAACAAAAGTTTCCTTGTCCAGATTTTCCAGCTCAACGCGAATCGGGAAACGCCCCTGCAGTTCCGGAATCAAATCCGTCGGTTTAGCCGTATGGAACGCACCAGCACCGATAAAAAGAATGTGATCTGTCTTCACCGGACCATGTTTTGTATTAATGACGCTTCCTTCTACAATCGGAAGTATGTCACGCTGTACGCCTTCTCTGGATACATCCGCGCCGCTGCGATATCCGGATCCGGATGCAATTTTATCGATTTCATCGATAAAAATTATACCGTTCTGTTCTGCGTTCTGCAAAGCATCATCGGTCACCTGATCCATGTCTATCAGATTCTGTGCTTCTTCTTCACGCAGAATCTTTCTTGCATCTTTTACTTTCACTTTCTTGTTCTTCATCTTTTTCGGCGCCATATCGCCGAAAATGTTGCCGATGGCAATGCTCATACCTTCATTGCCTAAATCCAGATTGTTCGTCTTAGGTGCATCCGTTACCTGAATTTCTATATACTGTTCTTCCAGCAGTCCCTCACGCAGCTGCTGCCGCACCTGCTCTCTGGCCAGATCGGTATCCATATCGGAGCCTTCTGCCTGCTCTTTCTGCTGTTGCTGCTGCTCGTATTCTTCCTTCTGACTGAGATATCCGCTGTTTCCCAGGATGAAATCAAACGGTCCTCTGTTCTGTTTACCGCTGTTCTTCTTTTGTCCCGGAATAATCGCTTCAATGATTTTTTCCTCTACGATTTCATCCGCGATGGAGTATTTTTCCTCCAGCATCGCCTGCTTCGTAATGCGGATAGAGGCTTCCACCAGGTCACGAACCATGGAATCCACATCGCGTCCCACATAACCGACCTCTGTAAATTTCGTCGCCTCTACTTTAACGAACGGTGCATCCATCAGCTTTGCCAGACGCCGGGCAATCTCCGTTTTACCACATCCGGTAGGTCCCATCATCAGGATGTTTTTCGGTGTGATTTCTTCACGCATTTTTTCAGAAAGCAAGCTCCGTCTGTATCTGTTTCTCAATGCAATGGCAACCGATTTCTTTGCCTCGTCCTGCCCGATTATATATTTATCCAGTTCCTGAACAATTTCCTTTGGTGTCATCTGATACAATTTATTCGCCATGCTGCACCTCCCCTATAATTTTTCAACCGAAATGTTGCTGTTGGTATATACACAGATGGAAGATGCGATTTCTAAAGCTTTACGCACGATATCCTCTGCTCCGAGATCCGTGTTGTTGTACAGTGCATTTGCTGCCGCATACGCATAGTTGCCGCCGGAACCGATGGCTACAAACGGCTGATCCGGTTCAATAACCTCTCCGGTTCCCGACAGAACCAGCATATCTTCTTTATCCGCTACAATCATCAATGCTTCCAGATTACGCATAGCTTTGTCGGAACGCCACAGCTGTGCCAATGCTACAGCCGCCCGTTTCAGGTTCCCGCCGTGTTCATCCAGCTTGGCTTCAAATTTTTCCGTCAAGGAAAAAGCATCCGCTACCGAACCTGCAAATCCCGTCACTATTGAATTTTTATATATTTTTTTTACTTTTTTTGCGCCGTTCTTCATGATTGCCGTTTCGCCCATGGTAACCTGTCCGTCACCGCCGATGCAGACATCGTCCGGGCCTCTCTTTACAGCTACAATCGTTGTCGCATGAAACTGTCCCATATTGTTTCCTCCTTCTACGCGTGTTGTGATTTTCGCCTATTCTTTATAGTCACACTCACTGTCGGAACAGGCATATTTATATTCCTTTGTCTTCTTCTCTACCAGCAAAGAGCCGCATTTCGGGCACTTCTTGTCAATCGGCTTGTTCCAGTAAGACTGCGTACAGTCCGGATAGCCGCTGCACCCGTAAAAAACCCTTCCCCGTTTGCTGCGCCGCATAACAATATCTTTGCCGCACTTTGGGCATTTTACATCAACACTCTGCACAATCGGCTTTGTGTTCTTGCACTCAGGATAACCGGTACACGCTGCAAATGCGCCGAATCGTCCGTGCTTGACAGCCATCGGCTTGCCGCACTTCTCACAAATTTCACCGGTCAGTTCATCTTCAAATTCCACCTTCTGAATTTCTTCTTCCGCAATATCCAGTTCTTTCTTGAAATTACCGTAAAAATTCTCGATGACACTTTTCCAGCGTACTCCCTTGACTTCGATATCATCCAGATTTTCTTCCATCTGCGCCGTGAATCCCGTATCAACTATTTCCTTAAAATAGTGCTGCATCATTTCAATGACGATAAACCCCAAGTCGGTTGGAATCAGAGATTTCTTGTCCTTGGTCACGTATTTGCGGTCCATAAGTGTCGCCACAATCGGTGCATAGGTACTCGGACGGCCGATATCCTTGTCTTCCAGATCCTTTACCAGACTCGCTTCTGTAAATCTTGCAGGCGGCTGGGTAAAGTTCTGAGTTCCTTCCGCCTTGATAAGCTTAAGTTCTTCACCCTTTTCCAGATGCGGCAGGAGTTTGTTTTCTTCAACGTCTTTCCCCTGCTGATACACTTTCAGGAAACCATCAAAAATCAGCTTGGATCCTGTTGCCTTAAACGTATAATCCCCATTGACAATGGCTGCATTGACTGCCTTAAAGTGCGCCGGAGCCATCTGACTCGCCAGAAAACGATTCCAAATCAATTTATACAGCTTATACTGATCTCTGGAAAGAGACTCCTTAATTTCTTCCGGATCCAGTTCAATATGGCTTGGTCGAATGGCTTCGTGAGCATCCTGCACGTCACCCTTCCGGTTTTTATATGTGTTATTGGAGTAATATTCTTCTCCCATCCTTTCAAGGATGTATTCCTTGGCCTGCGCCTTGGCTTCATCGGATATGCGCACTGAATCCGTTCTGATGTACGATACCAGTCCGACCGTGCCGTGTCCTTTGATTTCAATACCCTCATAGAGCTGCTGCGCTATCATCATGGTCTTTCTCGTAGAGAAGTTCACCTTGTTTGCAGCGTCCTGCTGTAAACTGCTGGTGGTAAACGGCGCCGGAGCCTTCCGCGTTCTGTCCTTCTCATCCAGCGAATTCACAACATATGGATTTTTCTTCAGCTCTTCCAGAATTGCATCATTTTGCTCTTTATTATCAATAGAAAGTTTTTTGCCATGATGTTCTGCCAGTTTAGCGGTAAAAATTTTATCCTTTTGAAAATCCGCATTTATAATCCAGTACTCTTCTTTTTTGAAATTTTTAATTTCATTTTCGCGATCGCAGATAATCTTCAGCGCCGCCGACTGCACACGTCCTGCGCTCAAACCTCTGCGGATTTTTCTCCACAGCAGCGGACTTATCTGATATCCCACCAGGCGATCCAGCACCCGGCGCGCCTGCTGTGCATCAACGAGGTTGATATCGATTGCACGCGGATGCTTAATAGCTTCCTTGATTGCCCTGGATGTAATTTCATTAAATACAATTCTGCAAGGAGTATTCTGATCGATTCCCAGTAAAAAAGCCAAATGCCAGGATATGGCCTCTCCCTCTCTGTCCGGGTCGGTTGCCAGATATACTTTAGAAGCATTCTTGGCTTCTTTTTTCAATTCCTTGATAATATCTCCCTTCCCGCGGATTGATATGTATTGAGGTTCAAAATCGTTATCGACGTCGATTCCCAGCTTACTCTTCGGCAAATCCCGCACATGACCGACGGAAGCGATTACTTTATAACGGCTTCCCAAAAACTTTCCTATGGTCTTGGCCTTCGATGGAGATTCCACAATCACCAGAATTTTTTTCGCTGCGGCTTTTGCTACGGCCATGAATCTTCCTCCTTTAACAAACGTACTTTTGCTTCTAATATTTGATTATAGTATATTTTCAATCTTTTGCAATAAAAATTTTCCCCATGGCAGAAAAAACGACGCCTTTCATTTCCATGACGATTGCCATATTTCCCACTTCGTTTACCGGTTTTCCCAGATAAACCGACAGTTGATCCAGCGACAGTTCCCCATGGCTGCAAAGCAAGGCATAGAGCCGCTGCTCCTCTTCGCTCAAAAGCTTTTTCACCTCTGATTCACTTAAAGATGAAACTCCCGCCGCCTCCAGAAGATCCTGAATGCCGCTCAGCGGCAAAGCGCCCTCTCGAAGCAGTTTATTGCTCCCCAAATTGTATTCGCTGTCAATGTTTCCCGGCACAGCCGCAACTTCTCTGCCCTGATCTGCCGCCGTTTCCGCCGTAATCAGTGCTCCGCTGCGATTTCCGGCCTGAATTACGACCGTTAACGGTGAAAGTCCGCTGATTATGCGGTTTCGCTGCGGAAAATAATAACGCTGCGCCCTCGTCCCCGGCGGATATTCCGACAAAAGGATTCCGCATTCTTCAATCTTCTTTTTCAATTCCCGATTCTGCATCGGATAACAAATGTCCAGCCCGCACGCCAGTACCGCCGCTGTCTTCCCGTTTCCCTGCAATGCGCCTTCATGCGCACAGGTATCTATGCCAACAGCCATACCGCTGACAACCGTAACACTCTGCTGCCCCAGTTTTTTCCCGAATGCAAATGCCGTACTTCGGCCGTACTGATTGGTTTTTCGCGATCCAACGATAGAAACGCAATTTTCATTCAGCACATCCGGCTTTCCGATGTAAAAAAGTTCTTTCGGATAATCCCGTATTTCTTTAAGCAGTGCCGGATATATCGGCTGCCCCGGCATCATGCATTGTATTTGCTCACTTACCTGCCTATGATTCATACCCCTTCATTTTCCTTTCCGTAATGCGAAACTGCAGTGCCTCAGTCACTTCATCCGCACCGATTTTCTCCGTTTCATTCAAGTCGGCAATGGTTCTGGCTATTTTACAGATTTTATGATACGTCCGCATAGTCAGACCAAGCTTATCATACGCCTGCTGCAAAATTTTCGCTCCTTCTCGATCAGGCGCACAGAACTGCGCGAGATATTTTTCATCCAGCCTGCCGTTTTCAAAGTTTTCCATGCCTCGATAACGTTCATTCTGAATGCGACGCGCCTCCACCACCATCTTTCTCATCTGCTGCGATGTCATGGCTCGCGCATTCATATCATCTGTTCTCAGATTTTCAGCAGAAATCTGCGCCACCTTGACATGCATATCAATGCGATCGGAAAAAGGTCCCGTCAATTTGCGCATATGGCTGCTTATCTGGGCTGCGGAACATGTGCAGTGTTTCTTCTCGTCCCAGAGATTACCGCACTTGCACGGATTTGCCGCTGCTACAATCATCACATCCGAAGGAAAAAATATTTCTTCCAGATTTCGATTAAGCCGCACAAATCCATCCTCCACCGGTTGACGCATGGCATCGATAGCTCTGCTTGAAAACTCTCCCATCTCATCCAAAAATAGAACCCCTCGATGAGCAAGCGACAATTCACCCGGTCTTGGCTTTGATCCGCCTCCGATAAGCCCCGCTGCGGAAATGCTGTGATGCGGACTGCGAAACGGCCTTGTACGAATCACAGGATCGTCTTCAGGCAGCATCCCCGCCACACTGTAAATTCCGGTAAGCTCCAGCTCCTCCTCATACGTCATCGGCGGCAGAATGGAAGGAACTCTTCGTGCCATCATCGTTTTCCCGCAGCCCGGGCCGCCTATCATCAAAATTCCATGATTACCCGCCGCTGCTATAAGCAATGCCCGCTTCACATGCTCCTGTCCGATAACCTGTGAAAAATCAGCATCATCATTCTCATGCGCAGCGTATTTCTTCCTTATATACGGTGACATTTCCTGCGGATTTTCAATATAGCACACCGCCTGTGCAAGATCCTCAGCCGGGATGATATTCACATCGCGAAGCGCTGCCGCTTCCTCGCAGTTCTGCAAAGGGAGCACAATATTTTTAGCACCGTATTTTCTTGCACACAGAGCAAGCGGCAGTGCGCCTCGAATAGGGTTAATCTTTCCGTCCAGTGAAAGCTCTCCGAAAAAAGCCGTATCCTCCGGCATTTTATCCGCATCCATATCCAGCAGCAATATTCCCAAAGCGATCGGCAAATCAAAATGGCTGCCTTCCTTAGGCTTCCCTGCCGGAGATAAATTTACCGTTACCCTTTCTCTGGGAAAACAATGTCCCGAATTAAGAATTGCCGGCCGAATCCTGCCGGAAGCCTCCTTAATCGTAGTATCAGCCAGCCCTACAATATGGAATCCCGGCATACCTCGATGCAGATCCGTTTCCACAGTAACCGGATAACCATCTACACCCCGCAGTGATGCCGTTTTTACTTTTGTCAGCATAATAACCCCCTCTTCAAAATGCATCCCGAATTTGTTCCATGGTAATCTCTACCACATGAAACCGCACATCATCGTAAAACTGTCCGCAGCTTTGCAGATATTGTGCAGCCGCATGCCGAATATGCTGTATTTTCTCCGGTCCAATGGCCTCGCACGGCCTTCCGTAATGATGATTTCTCCTGGTTTTCACCTCAACGAAACTCACCTCACTGCCCCTCAATGCAATCAAATCAATTTCTCCCGCCCGGCACCTGTAATTGCGTTCTAAAATTTCGTAGCCTTCCATCTGCAAAAGCTCCGCAGCCGCCTGTTCGCCGATTCTGCCAAGTTCTCTGTTTCCCATATTCCTACCCATCTCTTTCTTCGTTTTTCCATTTTATGGTATGTAAATATATGATAATATGGTATTTATTACCTGTCAAGTAAAAAAATAACACCTCGCGTTATGCAAGGTGTTTTTCGCAATTTATATATGTGTTTATGCGTTCAGCACAAATTTTTCCACAGCTTCTCCCACGCCGTCATGATCATTGTCGCTTGTAATGTAATCGGCGATAGCTTTTACCTCTTCCTCGCCGTTTCCCATAACGACAGCTATTCCTGCCTCTTTCAGCATAGCCATGTCATTGGGACTGTCGCCTGCAGCCATCATTTCCTCTCTGGAAATATCCAGCAGCTTCCCCATCTGACGCAGAGCTTCCGCTTTACTGGTGGTTGATCCGCCGATTTCCAGATTGTTTTTAAACGATGTGGTTATAGTCGCATTCGGAAGAGTCAGCAGCATTTCCCGCAGCGCGGGCTTACACGTCACATCCTCAAAGTTGACATTGATATTTTCTACATCTTCTCTATGCTTCAGCAGAAAATCGCAGAGATTTTCAACAGGGTTTCTTGTGGTAAGAATATAATTTACGTCCCGAAAACTCTTCCCCGTTCTCTTCACATAATCATAGTATTCCTTTTCTATATATGCCTTTCCGCCTATGAAGCCTTCGAGAATATATTCAGTATGCTTCAGCATTTCCATTGCAGCTTCCACTGTTTCCGGCGACATGCAGTTTTTATAAAAGATTTTATTGTTTTTAAGATCTGTGATGGCTGCTCCGTTAGATGTCAGAACATAGCGAATCGCATGGATATCAAAAACATCCCTTGGCAATGCTGTAAACGGTCTTCCCGTCGCAACGACGATATGTACACCCTGCTCTGCCGCGGTCTCCAGCGCATTTCGCGTTCGCTCACCTATGTGCTTTGCAGAATTCAAAGTCGTTCCGTCCAGATCCAGTGCAATCAGCTTGATGCTCATTGTTTTGCCTCCTTTACTACCTCCATAAATTCTGTATTGATCTGCCGCATTTTTTTCATTGTGCAGCCGTCTCCGTGACCCGGATATATGAAGATATCATTATCCCAGGTGTTAATCTTATCCAGTATGCTCCGTTCCATTTCGTCAGGAGATCCGTCTTCAAAATCCGTTCTTCCCAGATCCGTATCAAAAACCGTATCGCCCGTAAACGCTGTTCTGCTTCGCTCCGAAAAGTAGCAGACGCCTCCTTTTGTATGACCCGGCGTATGAATCACTCGTATTGTTTCTCCGTCCAGGTCAATGGTGTCCCCGTCTTCCAGATATACGTCCACTCTATTCCTGTACATGTCGCAGTCTGCCGTATGCATAAACACGTGAGCATCATAGCAATCCCGGAGTTTTTCTACCGCACCAACGTGGTCGGAATGATGATGCGTCAAAAGAATCCCTTTTAAATGCAATTGATGGCTGTCGATAAATTTCTCAAAAACCCGGTGATTATACCCCGGATCTATGACATAACAGCTTCCGCCATCCTTCTGATATATAACATAGCCGTTGCTTTCAAGCATACCGCCGATAAATCGTTCTATTTTCATTCGCAACCTCTTTTCTGCTCTAAAGCAGTATTTCATACCTTAATATTTTAATCTATTTAATCAGTTCTTGCAATTAGATATTGAATTCCACGTAATTAGTGGTAAAATGATAATGCCTGTCAATAGGCGGGCACTGTACGCAGAAAGGAATAGGAAATGAAAGTTGTTATTGTCGGGGCCGGCAAACTCGGTCTCAAGGTAGCCAACACATTATTGGGTGGGGATCACGACGTTACGATTATAGATACCAATGTGGACATTCTTCAGAAAATAAGTTCACAGATGGATGTTATGACCATTAACGCCAATGCAAAAGAGATTAAAGTCCTGAAACGTATCAACATCTCATCTTATGACTTTATGATTACCACTACCGGAGACGACGAAGAAAACATCGTCATCGCCTCCTTTGCAAAAAATCTTGGCTGTAAAAAAGCGATTGCACGCGTCCGCGACCCGGAACATATGCAGCAGATCAGCTTTATCAAAGAAGTTATGAATATCGACCACATCGTAAACCCCGACCTGGGAATCACGGTGGAAATCTATAAATATCTGGCGGAAAAATATACGCTGAGCAACGGAATTTTTTCCAGCGGAAAAGTTTCACTCATCGAATTTTCCGTATCGCGCTACAAAAGCCTTATCGGTGTTAAAATTCCGGAAATTCCTTATATACTCCCGAATATGCTGATTGTAGCCATCTCACGCAACGGAAAGGTAATCATTCCGCACGGGGATACGACTATCGAGGCCGGAGATGCGCTGTACGTTATCGGAGAAAAGGGACCTATTCTCAGTCTCAACGAAAAGGTTCATGAAAAAGGAAAATATAACGACCTTCAGAAGGTTATGATTATAGGCGGCGGTAAAACCGGATTCTATCTGGCGAAAATGCTGTCGGAGTTCGGTGCGGCTGTAAAGGTCATTGAAAAGAACAAAGAACGCTGCCACTACCTCTCATCTCATCTGAACGATGTCATGGTGCTCCACGGAGATGCTACCGATTTGACGCTTTTAGAGGAAGAAAATCTGAATCAGATGGATGCCGTTGTAACGGCAACCGGTTACGATGAGGAAAATCTGCTTCTGGCACTTACCGCCAAGCAGCACGGCATCGAGGATGTTATAGCCAAGGTAAGCCGTTCCAGCTATGCAGAAATTATTTCGCGCATGGGTATCGATGTGGCTTTAAATCCTTTGGACATCATTACCAGCAGTATCATTCGATTCGTTCAGGGTTCCAAGAAGATTCTGTCTTCACAGCTGATTCAGGGACAGGCTGAAATCATGGAGATTATAGCGACGCATCACATGAAAATTCTCAACAAGCCGCTGAAAAATCTCCATTTGCCGGAAGGAATCATCATCGCTGCAATTCATCGCGGTACGGACGACGTAATAATTCCGAGCGGCGACACTAAAATCCTGGAAAACGATAAAGTCATTCTCTTAAGTCTTCTGAGCGACCTGCCTTCTACGGAGACTCTTCTGCGTGACACCGGGCGAATTGGTCTGTTCAAAAAATAATGGGGAATGTATGCTATGAATTTAAGTTTTGCTTCGGCATTTCGCATCGTAGGTTTAATACTGACTGTGATAGGCGGTTCAATGCTGCCTTCTTTTGTGGTATCACTGATTTACGATGACAGCTCTGTATACACCCCGTTTCTCATCACCATGCTGGCATCCGTTGCCGCAGGTGTTTTTTTATTGAAAGTCTGTCAGCGCAATTTTAAACAGCTCAGGGTGCGGGATGGTTTTCTGATTGTTACACTATGCTGGTTTATATCGGCAGCTGTCGGCAGCGTGCCGTTTCTGGCTACCGGCAGCATTCCCAATCCTGTGGATGCTTTTTTCGAATCATGCTCCGGATTTTCTACAACAGGAGCATCAATCCTTACGGATGTGGAAGCTTTGCCTAAAGGACTCCTGTTCTGGCGTTCATTCACGCACTGGATCGGAGGTATGGGTATTCTGGTATTCGCCATCGCACTTATGCCGTCTCTTGGAATCAGCGGCCAAAATGTCGCTCTTTCGGAGGCTCCCGGTCCCATGATGGATAAAACCTCAGCGCAGATGTCCAACACCGCCAAAACTCTTTACATCATGTATCTGTTGTTCACCATTGCGGAAGTGATTCTTCTCCTTCTAGGCGGCATGAATCTCTTCGATGCTCTGGTTCACACCTTCGGAACCGTGGGAACCGGCGGTTTTTCCTCTTACAATGACGGAATTGCTCACTTCAGCAGCACCTACATCAAAATCGTGATTACCGTGTTCATGGTTCTCTGCGGCGTGAATTTTAATTTGTATTTTATTGCTTTCAAAAACGGTATTTCCGATATGTTCAAAGACTCGGAACTGCGTTTTTATCTGCTTATCTTTGCTGTATCCGCAGTGTTTATCACAGGATTTCTCTTCTTTACGGGAGAAAATCACTCAATCAGCGGTTCTGCAATTGAGTCTTCGTTTCAAGTGGCTTCAATCATGACAACTACCGGATACACCAGTGTTAACTACGAAATGTGGCCTATGGTCTGCCAGATGATTCTGTTTCTGCTGATGATTATGGGCGGCTGCTCCTCATCTGCCAGCGGCGGTCTGAAATCCATCCGCATACTGATTATTGCCAAACTGATTCGCCGCGGCATCGCTCTTCGGCTTCATCCGAACATGGTAGAAAATGTAAAGCTGGACGGGCGCACATTGCAGAGTGATACGGTAAGTTCCATTGCCAATCATCTTTTTCTGTATCTGGTAATGATTTTTGCAGGAGCTTTTATCATATCATTTGAGAATGAAAATCTGATTACATCTCTGTCTTCAGTTATAACCTGCCTAAGCAACGTCGGGCCCGGTTTTGGCTCCATCGGACCCGCCGGCAATTACGCTCACTTTAATTGGTTTTCAAAAATCATACTCTCCATCTATATGATTGCGGGCAGACTTGAACTTTATACATTATTTATTTTGCTGACTCCTCACTTCTGGAATCAGGATCATTAAGGAGGCAGAACATGACTAACTCTGCTGCATTGAACTACAAGGCAATTATACGCATACTCGGTACGATTATATTTATCATCGGACTATCCATGATACTGCCATGGCTCTATGCTGAATTCACCCATGAACCGGAATCCATGCATGCATTTCGTCTCTGTATGCCGATCACCACAATTACCGGTTTCCTCCTTATGGTATTAATCAAAAATCATACGGTAAAATTCAGAGCACGGGAAGGCTATCTGGTAGTCGCTCTCTGCTGGCTTCTGGCATCCGTTGCCGGTGCTATGCCGTATTATATTTCAGGTCATGCCGCTTCATTTGTTGACGCTCTGTTTGAATCCACCGCCGGATTTACCACCACCGGCTGCACATCTCTTCAGACAGGATACACGGAACAGAGTCTGCTGCTGTGGAAAGCAATTTCTCACTGGCTGGGCGGCATGGGAATACTCGTTTTTGTTATTTCAATCCTGCCCGCTTTAGGCATCAACGGGCAGTACATCGCCCGCGCTGAATCTCCCGGACCTGTGCTTGAAAAAATGACCGTACGTATGAGTGACTCGGCTAAAATTCTTTACCTGACGTATTTCTCTTTCACTGCACTGGAATTTCTTTTATTGATGCTTTCCGGCGAAATGCCCGCCTTTGATGCTCTGGTCAACACCATGGGCAGCATCAGTACCGGCGGACTCATTGTCCACCCGTCGGGCATCGTTCATTACAACAGTATTTATGTGGAAATTATTATATCCGTATTCTGCATTTTATCATCAGTTAACTTCGTACTGTATCACTACCTGATTACGGGAAAATCCGGCTACTTTTTCAAAGACATAGAACTGCGCGTATACCTCTGCATCATCGCAGCTGCCATCTGCATATGTACGGTAAGTCTTGTGTTTATCAATGATCTCAGCCCGAGATCAGCTCTTCGTGAATCCTTCTTCCAGGTAATAAGCATGGCAACCACCACCGGATATGTGCACGATACCAGTATTTTATGGCCGGCAACATGTCAGATTGTCATGCTGATACTGCTGTTTATCGGAGGTTGTGCGGCTTCCACATCAGGCTCTATCAAAGTCGTTCGTATCATCGTTCTGATGAAGTTAATCTGGCGCGGCTGCATCAAACGAATTCACCCGCGCTCTGTCGTTGCCGTAAAACTGGGAGACAATCCAATGTCAGCTCCTCTCGTTTCGAGCATTACCAGCTTTATCTTCACTTATATGGCAATTTTTGTACTATCCTCGGTAATTCTGGCATTTCAGGGTTTTGACATGGAAACAACGTTTACCACAACCCTCTCCATGCTTTCCAATACCGGTCTGGCATTCAGCGAAACGACGCTCATCAACAACTTTGCAGCTTTCAATCCGCTGTTGAAGCTCTTTATGAGTGCTCTTATGATTATCGGCCGACTGGAACTGTTCACGATTCTCATCCTGTTTACCAGGAACTTCTGGGGCAAAGCACGCTAAGCTTCGATTTGCCGGCGGAATCAGAGCTCTTCACAGCAAGGCGTGAACTCCGTCAGCAAAAAATCTATTTCTCCCCTGTCCGTATTAACGTTATCAACAAAGATCCGCACAGCATCTCCCAGCTTGTATATTTTGCCGTTTCTGCGGGCTTTCAGCGCATATTGCTCCGAATTGTAATCATAATAGTCATCATAGAGGCTGTCAATCCGCACAAGCCCTTCTATCGTATTCTCCAGCTGCACATACAATCCGAACCCCGTCACGCCGCTTATAATTCCATCAAAGACTTCTCCGACATGACAGGACATGTATTCCGCCTTTTTCATTTTCTCTACTTCTCGCTCTGCTTCTATGGCTTTTCGCTCTGCCGCAGAAGAAAGATCGGCCGCCTCTGCGGCTGCCTTTACAAAATGCTTTGTCAATTTACCGTCCATATCATGATGAAGCACAGCCTTTATAATTCGATGAATCATCAGATCCGGGTACCTGCGAATCGGCGATGTAAAGTGGCAGTAATATTTAAGCGCCAGTCCGAAATGTCCTTCGCACGATGTGCTGTAATACGCCTTCTGCATTGAACGCAGCGTTACCGAACTGACTACATTTTCGCTCGGCTTTCCCTTGACCTGCTCCAAAACACTGCTGATTGCACGCGGATGAATCGATGATCTGTTTCCACGAAGCAGAATGCCGAAGCTTCGCAGAAAAATCTTCAGACTTTCGATTTTTTCTGTCTCCGGTTTCTCATGAACTCGATATAAAAACGGCACATCCATCCAATAAAAATGTTCTGCTATCGTTTCATTTGCAAGCAGCATGAATTCCTCTATCATCTTATTTGCTGATCTTCTCTCGGCGATTTCGACCGATACCGCTATTCCTTTTTCATTAAGACGAATCTCCGATTCATCCAAATCAAAATCTATGCTTCCCCGTTCATGACGCTTCTTCTCGAGTGTAAGCGCAAGCCGGTGCATAGCAGAAAGATCCTCCCTGAACGGCTCATAATCTTCTCCCAGGGTCCATTCTCCTTTTTCCAGGAAGTCAGAAACATCGTCATAGACGAATCTGGCTGCGGAGCGGATCACACTTTCGTAAATTTCATGGCTCACCAGAGTGCCATCTTCGGTCACTTCCATATCTACAGATAAGGTCAGTCGATCCTGATATGGATTTAAACTGCAGATATCATTGGAGAGTGCTTTCGGAAGCATCGGAATCACTTGGTTCAGCAAATAGACACTGGTACCTCGTTTTAAGGCTTCCTTGTCCAGCGGGCCGTCCTCTCTGACATAGTGAGAAACATCTGCGATATGTACTCCAAGCAAATAGTTGCCGTTCGGCAGAATATCCAGCGAAACCGCATCATCAAAGTCTTTTGAATCCGCACCATCGATGGTAAAGATATGCTTACCGCGCAGGTCTTTTCTTTTTTTAATATCTTCCTCCCGCACGCCTTGACGCTTCATCGCCTTGGCTTCCGCATTGGCTCTGCTCGGGAATGTGTCCCGCATATCATAAGTTCTGGCAATTGCCTTGATATCACCTCCCGGCTGTCCGGCACGGCTGATGATTTCAGAAATCCGCCCCTCGGCGCTGTTGCGGCGGTCCGGATACCTGGTAATCTGCACCACAACTTTATCGCCTCTTTTCGCACCGGAAAAATCCTTCTTTCTGATAAATATATCTTCCTTTTGTTTTTTGCTTTCAGGAATCACGAATCCAAACTTTTTGCTTTTTTCAAAAGTTCCCACCACTTCCGTCGTATTGCGGCGAATCACCTTCGTTATAATCGCTTCCGGTGAATCACGCCACAGATATTCGGGAATCAGGTCAATTTCCACCTCATCACCGTTCATGGCTCCATTCATGGATCCCGCTGCTATAAATACATCATCTTCAATCTCTTCGCAAGCTACAAATCCGAATCCCTTGCGGTGTTTGCTTAAAATTCCTGTATATGTATGTCTTTTTTTCTTTTTTGTCATTTCCCTCACCTCATCTATATTCACCTAAAAAATCATTGCTTCAGTCGTTTATCGTCGCTTGTTTTATTGTACAGCAAAAGAAACAATAATGCTATCTTTCATATGTTACTTATTTTTTATTTTAATGTAAAATACCCGGCAAAACCTTTGCAGCGCAGGCATAAAAAATCCTGCATCGCATAATTGCAATGCAGGATTTGAAATTCAATATTTACTGATAAACAGTCTGTCTCTTAGAAAGAGATGAGTCCGCCGATCTGTACGAATACAGGTGCGAATACAACAGCTACGATTGTCATCAGCTTAATCAGGATGTTGATGGATGGGCCGGAAGTATCCTTGAACGGGTCACCTACCGTGTCGCCTACAACAGCAGCCTTATGAGAATCGGATCCCTTGCCGCCGAAATGACCTTCTTCAATGTACTTCTTCGCATTGTCCCATGCGCCGCCTGCGTTAGCCATCATAATAGCCAGCAGAACGCCGGAGGACAGGGAACCGGCCAGCATGCCGCCCAGAGCTTCTACGCCAAGCAGAATGCCGATTAAGAGCGGAGCGACGATTGCCATGAGACCTGGAACAACCATTTCCTTCAGTGCAGCCTTTGTGGAAATATCTACGCAAGTTGCATAATCCGGCTTGGAAGTACCTTCCATGATGCCCTTGTCAGCACGGAACTGTCTTCTTACTTCTTCAATCATCTGATTTGCAGCACGACCTACGGAATTCATAGTGAATGCAGAGAACATAAACGGCAGCATTGCACCGATGAACAGACCTACGATTACAATCGGCTGAAGCAGACTGATATCTTCAATCTTAGCAACCTCGGAGAATGAAGCGAACAGCGCCAGAGCTGTCAGTGCAGCGGAACCGATAGCAAATCCCTTACCGATAGCAGCAGTTGTGTTGCCTACGGAGTCCAGTTTGTCTGTAATTTCTCTTACACGTTCCGGCAGTTCGGACATTTCTGCGATACCACCGGCATTATCGGATACCGGACCATATGCGTCAACGGCAACCGTCATACCTGTTGTGGACAGCATACCTACCGCAGCCAGTGCGATACCATAAAGGCCGGCTGACGCATAAGCTGCAACGATTGCTACAGCGATGCACAGAATCGGCAGTACTGTGGAGAGCATTCCTACGCCCAGGCCACTGATGATAGTTGTAGCAGAACCGGTCTGAGACTGTTCTGCAATCTTCTTAACGGATTTATAATCTCCTGAAGTGTAAACTTCTGTAATCTTACCGATAGCAATGCCGACTATCAAGCCTGCGATGATTGCAATCGCATAGTTGAAGCTTCCAAGCATTGTTTTGGATAAAATAATCGTAGCGATAATTACGATTATACCGGAAACATATGTACCCATGTTAAGAGCATTGGCCGGGTTTGAACCTTCCTTGCCTCTTACCATGAAGATACCGATTACCGATGCGATAATACCGATA
The DNA here is from genome assembly GCA_963603335.1 of Bacteroidaceae bacterium. GTDB lineage: Bacteria > Bacillota > Clostridia > Peptostreptococcales > Anaerovoracaceae > Lentihominibacter. The sequence goes on from CAVCML010000034.1 coordinate 19,813, forward strand.
CCGGACAGAACCAGCGGGAACATTGCAGCAGCTGTTTCATTGAACAGACCGCCGGAGTTCGCAGCAGCAACGGCTGCCAGAGTAACAGCGGAAATGATGGAACCTACATAGGATTCAAACAGGTCAGATCCCATACCTGCAACGTCGCCTACGTTGTCGCCTACGTTATCGGCAATAACGGCAGGGTTTCTCGGGTCATCCTCAGGAATACCGGCCTCAACCTTACCTACCAGGTCAGCACCGACATCGGCAGCCTTCGTATAGATGCCGCCTCCGACTCTTCCGAACAGAGCCATCGAGGATGCTCCCAGACCAAAGCCTGTTACACACTGTACCACTGTTGCCAGATCCAATACGCACAGTACGATTCCAAGTCCCAGCAGTCCGAGGCCCGTTACTGCAAGACCCATAACCGCTCCGGAACGGAATGCAATCTTCAGAGCCTTGTTCATGCCTGATTCTTCTGCAGCATGCGCCGTTCTTACATTACCCAGCGTAGCTACGTTCATGCCGAAGAAACCCGCAAGAACCGATAACAGTGCTCCGAACACATACAGGATACCAGTAACCCAGCTGATGAAGAATCCGATCAGCAGGAACAGGACTAAGATAACGATTGCCATGACCTTATATTCTCTGGTCAGGAACGCCATCGCACCTTCGCGGATAAAGCCCGCGATTTCCTTCATCCGGTCGTTGCCCGCATCGGCCTTGCTGATCCATGAAGCAAGCCCAACGGCAACTGCCAGTCCAATAATTGCCGTAATTACGGCAATAATTGCTAAAAAGTTCATTGTTAAATACCTCCCTCTCGCTTCCAAACACGACTAGAAAAGGCGCGTTTCCGCGCCTTTTTTATACGTTTGCAACCGAAATATTAAAATAAATTAATTAAAAACTGAACTAACTTTTATGTGCTTATTATACACTTATGCGCTTATTATACACTGCAGCCCGATTTCTTACTCCAGCGCAACGAGTATAAGTGACAGTACGATAAACAATACTGCTGTAACCGTTGAGATTCTGCTGAGCAGTCCTTCATATCCCTGACTTTTCTTCTTGCCGAAGAGCTGTTCTGCTCCTCCGCCGATGGATCCGGACAGCCCCGCACTGTTGCTGGACTGAAGCAGGATACTGATAGTAAGAATCACGCTGACTACTGCAAGCACGATTTTCAGAGCTAAACTCATATTTATTCCTCCTCGTAATCTAACCATTTGAGTTTATCACAGCAACCCGCAAAAATCAATCAATTTATATTAGATCTCTGATTTTATTTCTTTTTAATATTATAGAATGCATCCTTGCCTGCATACTGTGCAGTGAAGTCCAAAAGTTCTTCTATACGAAGCAGCTGATTGTACTTTGCAATACGATCCGTTCTTGACAGCGAACCAGTTTTTATCTGTCCTGCATTCAGTCCGACAACGATATCCGCAATAGTCGTATCTTCCGTTTCACCGCTTCTGTGGGAAACAACTGCAGTGTATCCGGCCTTCTTAGCCATTTCTATAGCATCAAAAGTTTCCGTCAGAGTTCCGATCTGGTTTACCTTGATCAGGATGGAATTTGCAATACCCTTTTCGATACCTTCCGCCAGTCTCTGCGTATTGGTTACGAACAGATCGTCACCTACCAGCTGAATCTTGCCGCCCAGCTTCTCAGTCAGGATTTTCCATCCATCCCAGTCGTCCTCTGCCAGACCGTCTTCGATGGAGATAACAGGATACTTATCACACAGCATTTCATAGTAAGCAACCATTTCCTCTGCTGTTCTGCTTACGCCTTCGCCTGTCAGATTGTAAATATCGTTTTCTGCATCATAGAACTCACTTGCAGCAACATCCAGTGCAATTCTAACATCGTCTCCCGGCTTGTAACCGGCCTTTTCGATAGCTTCGATGATTACCTGAATCGCTTCTTCGTTGGTCGTCAGGTTCGGAGCGAATCCGCCTTCATCGCCGACAGCTGTGTTCATGCCCTTAGCCTTCAGCACGCTCTTCAGATTATGAAATACTTCCGCACCCATTCTCAGCGCTTCTCTGAATGTCGGAGCGCCTACAGGCATAATCATGAATTCCTGAATATCAACCGTATTGTCCGCATGAGAACCGCCGTTCAAAATGTTCATCATCGGAGTCGGCAGTACTTTTCCGTTCACGCCGCCCAGATACTGGAAGAGCGGAAGACCTACGGATTCAGCTGCAGCTCTTGCAACAGCCATCGATACGCCCAGAATTGCATTTGCACCCAATTTACCTTTGTTCGGTGTTCCATCCAGTTCGATTAGGGTCTTGTCCAGGCCAACCTGGTCAAAGGCATCCCAGCCGAGAATCTTCTCAGCGATGATATCGTTTACGTTTTCTACCGCTTTCAGAGTACCCTTTCCTAAATATCTGGATTTATCTCCGTCACGCAGTTCCACCGCCTCGTGCACTCCCGTGGAAGCGCCCGACGGAACAATAGCTCTGCCTATGGATCCGTCCTCCAGCAGGACTTCAACTTCTACAGTCGGATTGCCTCTTGAATCCAAAACCTCTCTTGCAATTACATCTTCAATATAAGCCATTATTTTTTCCTCCCGAATCTATATTCCATAAACACACAATTAAAAATCTATAATCTCCATGAAATCCTTTGCTTTGAGACTTGCACCGCCTACCAGAGCACCATCGATTTCATCCATATTCATAATCTCCGTTGCGTTAGCCGGTTTTACGCTTCCGCCATACTGGATGATTACTTCATCGGAAACCTCTTCTCCGTAAAGTTCGATAAGCGTCTTACGGATAAACGCACACATTTCTTCTGCCTGATCCGGTGTTGCGGTTCTGCCGGTTCCGATAGCCCAAATCGGTTCATATGCAATCACCAGTTTTTTTACGTCCGCAGCATCTATGCCTTCCAGGTCAGCTTTAATCTGGCCTCCCACCACTTCAAATGCCTTATCGGCATCTCTTTCATCCAGGCTTTCGCCTACGCACAGAATCGGACGAATCGGTCCTTCAAACAGCTTCTTCAGCTTCTTGTTGACCGTTTCATCTGTCTCTCCAAAATACTGTCTTCTCTCAGAATGTCCTACGATGCAGAAGTCAATGCCGATTTCCTCCAGCATTGCAGCTGATATCTCACCGGTAAAAGCTCCTTCGTCCGCAAAGTGTACATTCTGCGCACCAACTTTGATTTCCGTTCCTGCAAAGGCTTCTTTCAGCGCTTCAAGGTTTGTGAACGGAGCGCAGATGGCTGTCTGCACATCGGTGTCCTTATAAAGCTCACGAAATTCTTCCGCAAAAGCAATCGCTTCAGCCTTTGTCTTAAACATTTTCCAGTTTCCTGCAATAAATGGTATCCTCATAATTATTTTTCCTCCAAACATGCGATTCCCGGCAGTTCTTTGCCCTCCAGAAATTCAAGAGAAGCACCGCCGCCTGTTGATATATGTGTCATTTTGTCAGCAAGTCCGAACTGTTCCACGGCTGCCGCAGAATCTCCTCCGCCGATTACCGTTACAGCATCTCCGTCCGCCAAAGCCTGTGCAATCGCTTTTGTTCCGGCTGCGAAATTCGGCATTTCAAACACGCCCGCCGGACCGTTCCATACAATGGTTTTGGCTTCTGCCAGCTTTTTGCTGTAAAGTTCCACCGTCTTCGGACCGATATCCATTCCCATCATATCTGCAGGAATCTTGTCACGGTCGCATACAAGCTGCGGACTGTCATTGCTGAATTCCTTTGCACAAACAGTATCTGCCGGGAGAAGGAATTCCACTCCGGCATCCTCTGCCTTCTTCATGATGTCCTTAGCCAGCGTCAGACTTTCTTCATCAAGAATCGATGTTCCGATCTCATATCCCATGGCTTTGAAGAACGTATAGCTCATCCCGCCGCCGATCATCAGTGCGTCTACCTTTCCGATGAGATTCTCCATAACCGGAATCTTATCGCCTACTTTAGCGCCGCCCATAATTGCGATGAACGGTCTTGCCGGATCTTCAAGCGCATCTCCCAGGAATTTTACTTCCTTTTCGATGAGGAATCCGGACACACTCGGCAGATAGGACGCAATTCCTGCTGTTGAGCAGTGAGCGCGGTGTGCGGTTCCGAAAGCATCATTTACAAAGATATCCCCAAGGGATGCCAGTTCACCTGTAAAAGGTTCCTGATTCTTCGTTTCTTCTGCTCTGTAGCGCACATTTTCCAAAAGCATTACCTGTCCCGAAGCGAGCTCTTCCGCAGCTTTTTTTACACTGTCATCAACGACCGTTTCCGATTTGGCAAACACGACATCCTTTTCCAGAAGCTCTGAAAGTCTGTCAGCCACCGGCTGCAGTGAAAATTCGGGTTTGGGTTCTCCTTTCGGTCTTCCCATGTGGGACATCAGAATCACTTTAGCGTCATGTTCAATCAGATATCTGATCGTCGGCAATGCTGCTGTAATTCTTCTGTCGTCCGTTATCTTACCGTCCTGCATCGGAACGTTAAAATCACACCGTACCAGGACTTTTTTCCCGGATACATCGATGTCTCTCACGGTTTTTTTCATTTCTTCTCACCATCCTTTTAGCATTCAGCAGTCGGCATGAATATGCCGACTGCCTTTTAAATTTCATCTATTGCAAAGCGCTGTGCGCAGCTTCCGCTTCACGCTCTGCACTATGCCATGCAGGATAATCCATTATGCATCTGCATTATCCACATGATACATATGCTTGATCAGCTCGAGGACCTTTGTGGAATAACCGTATTCATTGTCATAGAAAGCAATCAGCTTGAAGAATTTATCATTCAGTTGTATTCCTTCTCTGGCATCGAAAATCGATGTATGCGGGTCTGCGATGAAATCGCTGGAAACCACTTCATCATCGATATACTCGATAACTCCCTTCATCGGTCCTTCTTCAGAAGCCTCCTTAATCTTTCTGCAGATTTCTTCGTAGCTTGCTGAATTCTTTAATTGAATATTTACATCGATTACCGACACGTCATTGGTCGGAACACGATAAGCGATTCCCGTCATTTTGCCTACGAGAGACGGAATAACCAGACCCACGGCCTTTGCTGCACCCGTGCTGGTCGGAATGATATTTCCGAAAGCGGATCTTCCCGTTCTCCAGTCCTTGAGGGATCTTGCATCCACCACCTTCTGCTTTGCAGTCGCTGCATGAATCGTAGACATCAGGCCCTGTTCAATGCCCCAGTTATCTTCGATTACCTTGCAGACAGGCGCCAGACAGTTTGTCGTACATGACGCGTTGGATACGATTGTCATATCATTCCGATACTCGTCGTTATTTACACCCATAACGAATGTCGGCGTCGTTTTGTCCTTTGCAGGTGCTGTAATTATAACTTTCTTAGCACCCTGGTTGATATGTACCATAGCTTTCTCGGTCGTGTTATACGCACCGGTACCTTCTACGATATATTCGGCACCACATTCAGACCAAGGGATATTGGCTGCATCGCTTTCGCTGTATACCGGAACTCTCTTGCCGTCAATAATAATTCCGTCATCATACACGTCAAGTTCTTTTGGAAAGCGACCGAATACTGTGTCGTATTTCAACATATAAACCATGTATTCCTTGTCAGCATTACGAACATTTATACCTGCGATTTCAATCTCAGGCATGTCCATTGCCGCACGAATTACCACACGTGAAATACGGCCAAATCCGCTCACTCCGATTTTAATTGCCATTTTAACATCCTCCTAACAACTAAAACAGTTTCAATAAGTAATAAGTTTAAGTAAGTTTAAGTAAGTAATATATGCTAAACCCATTCAGGGAATTGCCTGTGTTAACAATTTTTAATATCTTTTTCGTCTGGAAGAAGACAGAATGTGCATTTCATCCCGGTATTTAGCCACCGTCCTGCGTGAAATCTTAATGCCTTTTTCCTGAAGCATGGCTGCCATATCCTGATCGCTGTACGGCGACTTCGGATCCTCCTTCTCCACGATTTCTTTAATAAACTCTTTGATGCTGTTGGATGAAATTCCTTCACCCGCACCTCCCGAGACACCTGCGGAAAAGAAATATTTGATTTCAAAAACACCTCTGCAGCACTGCATATACTTGCCGTTGATGGATCTTGAAACCGTTGACTCATGAATTCCCAGTTCTTCTGCGATTTCCTTCAGCGTCAGCGTCTTCAAATACTTAGGGCCCTTCTCAAAAAAATCCCTCTGACAGCGCACCACTGCACTCACTACGTTATAGATGGTTCTTTTTCGCTGCTCTATGCTCTTTATAAGCCAGAGTGCCGAATTGACTCTGTCCGACAGATACTTTGACAGAGCCTCATCCTTCTCCGCACTGTGAAGAAGTTTCTGATAATACGAGCTCACCATCAAATGCGGTGTGCTGTTGTCATTTATGGTTACGACGTATTCTTCGTCGATTTTTTCCACTATTACATCCGGGACGATATATTTCGTCTCTCCCTGAGACGCAAACTGTCTGCCCGGTTTTGGCTCCAGCATGCGAATCACATCGCTGATGAACTGTACCTCTCCCTTGGAAATTCCCATTTCGCGGGAGATTGCTCCCAGACGGTTTTCCGCCAGGTCTTTTAAGTGATTGCGGACCACCTGTTCAAAAGGTTCCGTCAGCTGGCCCTGCTGCCTGAGCTGAATCAGAAGGCAATCCTGCAAATCCGCCGCCCCTACGCCCAGCGGGTCAAAAGTCTGAATCACAGAAAGCACTTTGCGTACATTTTCTTCCGATGCATCTGCGGCCTTTGCCATTTCCTCCACGGAGGATGTCAGATATCCGTTCTCATCCAGTGACTCTATGATGTATTCACCGATGCGCTTTCCTTCAATTGAAAGCTCCGCACACTGCAGCTGAAACATCAGATATTCCGGCAGTGTCACATCAGAAGAAACGTAGCGTTCCAACGGGTCGTTTTTCTCTTCGTCCGGCGTGTATTCACCTTGTTTATAACTGATATCATCGTACTGTCTGTCTCGTATATATTCTTTCCAGTCAAAATCTTCGCGATCGGAGCTCATTGAATCTTTTTCGCGATTTTGAGCATCACTAAACGACTCCTCGCGATCCTCACGGGAGTCTCCCTCTGAAACTTCAGCGGTGCTGTGTTCCAGCACCGGATTGACAAGCAGCTGTTCCTCCACATAAGCATCCAATTCCTGGGTGTTGAATTGAAGAATCTGAATCGCCTGAATGAGTTCCGGTGTCATCACCAGTTTCTGCGCCTGTTCAATTGTTAAATTGTATCCAAGTTTCATGCCCATTTTCATTCCTCAGAACTATCATATCATATCCATGAGTTTTTGCCAACGAAAGCTTTTTTAAAATCAGCATGCATTTTCCGATACCTCCGCATTACTCCAGACCCGGAAAATCCATCTGCCGCAGTGCTTCAAAAAGTATGATATTTACAGAATTGGCCAGATTCAATGACCTCAGGCGCGTATCGGCACTCATGGGAATCCGAAGCGTGTTTTCCCGATGCTGTGCAATGAAATCCTTTGGAAGTCCGCGGGTTTCTCTGCCGAACAGAATCATATCCTCATCCTGAAATCTGACATCCGTATGTTTATGTATTCCCTTGGTCGTAGCCAGATACATCTGCCTTCCGCTGTATTTCAGCATAAATTCCTCCAGACTTTCGTGCACCTCCAGTTTGACAAACGGCCAATAATCCAGGCCCGCTCTTTTCAAACTGCGGTCATCTATGGAAAATCCAAGGGGCTTTACCAGATGCAGATGCGCACCCGTAGCTGCACAGCTTCGTGCAATATTCCCCGTGTTCGGCGGAATCTCCGGTTCTACCAAAACGATATGTATCGCCATAAAACTTCCTCCTGTATCCTGTTGCATTTCAATATTTCTTCTATTATTTTACGATTTGCAGAAAAAAAGTCAACAAGCTGTTAAAAATCACAAGACAAAAGCTCTTCTTTGGTATATAATTGTTAGGTACGTGTTTAGTAATGATGGAGGTTGTAAGAATGAGAACAATAAAAATCGGACTCCTGGGTCTCGGAAACATAGGAACCGGCACATACAAGACTTTAGAAATGAACAGAGCCGAAATTGAATCTACGCTGAATGCGAAGGTTGAAATCGTAAAGATACTGGAACGTGACATCGACCGTGACAGAGGCATCACCGTCCCTAGAGAAAAATTCACATCCGATCCTGATGAAATTTTCAAGGATCCTGATATAGACATCGTAATCGAACTGCTTGGCGGGATTGAACCTGCAACTACGTTCATGCTTTCCGCTCTGAAAAGCGGCAAACACGTAGTAACGGCAAACAAGGCCGCTCTCGCAGCTAACTATCACGAACTGATTAACACAGCCAAGGAAAACGATGTAATGCTCCGTTTCGAAGCAAGCGTCGGCGGCGGCATCCCTATTCTCGGAACATTGACAGGTCCGCTCCGCGCCAACAAATTCGAGGAAGTAATGGGTATCTTAAACGGTACCACCAACTACATTCTGACCATGATGACCAAGGAAGGCCTGGATTACGAAACAGCACTTAAAGACGCTCAGGATCAGGGCTTTGCAGAAGCTGACCCAACCGCCGATGTCGAGGGAATCGATGCGGCAAACAAGCTCACTATACTGATGGCACTCATGTTTGACAAATACGTGGCTCCGCAGGATATACCAACGACCGGCATCACGCAGATCACAAAGGAAAAAATCGAAGAAGCCAGATCAAACGGCTGCAAAATCAAGCTGATTGCACACGCCTGGAGAGAAGACGACGAAATCAAATACGAAGTTCGCCCGATGTACATCAGCGCAACTCATCCGCTGGCTAATATCAACAAAGAATTCAACGCGGTATTTGTAAAGGGCAACGCCGTGGACGATTTAATGTTCTACGGCAAAGGAGCAGGTCCGCTGCCGACAGGAAGTGCGGTTCTGGGAGATGTAATCGACATTTCCATGCTCATGCTGAAATAGGAGGGTTATCACATGACTTTATTTGAACAGTGGAAAGATCTGATTGAACATCAGACAGAAGAGACATTCCGTGAGTTCTGGGAAGAATACAGCGGTGCCGAAACCAAAATTTACAGCGACATTCTGGACAAACCGGAAGAAAAGATGACCGGAACCTTGGGCGAACTGGCTGCCAAGTACGAAGTGCGTCCTGTGATTTTCATGGGATTTCTTGACGGCATCAACAGCAGCTTAAAAAAGGGCAATGATTTCGAAAACTTTGATGAAAACTCCGAAGTGGAAGTTGAAATTGTTCCGGAAACCCTTTTTTACAATATGCTGGTTGCCGAAGCGGATTATCTGTACGGTCTTCCGCAGTGGATGGACATTCTCGGCGAAGACAAGATTAAAGAACTGACAAAGAAGTTCAAACGCTCAAAGACCGTTGTAAAAGGTAAGAAAATCGGCAGAAACGATCCTTGTCCGTGCGGAAGCGGCAAAAAATACAAACACTGCTGCGGAAGAAACTAGTTTCTCCGCAGAAGCCGTAAAATGAAAAAAATTAAATCCTGATTGATTGTCTTCTCTGCTTTCAATCAGGATTTTTTATTGTTTTTGTGCCTTCTTTCTAAAATATTTTTCTGCAGAGATCCGCTATAACGCAGGTTCCGCATTTTGGATTTCTGGCACTGCAGCAATTTCTCCCGTGGAAAATAAAGCTGTGATGCGCCTCGGTCCATCGGTTTTTCGGCAAAATTTTCATCAGCGCCAGCTCTGTCTTCAGCACATCGCTCTCATTCACAAGTCCGATACGGTTTGTCACGCGGAACACATGAGTATCAACCGCAATCCGCTGTTCACCGAATCCCTCTGCCAGCACTACGTTAGCCGTCTTGCGTCCAACTCCCGGCAGCTTAATCAATTCATCGTAATCTCCGGGCACTTCCCCGCCGTAATCCAGCATCAGCGTCTTGGCCAAAGCAATGATATTCTTCGATTTTGTCTTGTACATCCCGATTGACTTGATTATTTCAATAACCTCATCCTGCTTTGCTTCTGCCAGTTCATGCGGCGTCGGATATTTTTCAAACAGCGCGTCCGAAATTTTATTGACGCTCTTATCTGTCGTCTGCGCCGAAAGCACAACGCAAATCAGAAGTTCATATTTATTTCGGTGTTCCAATGCACATCCGGCCTCCGGATATTCCTCACGTAAAACATCCAGAATATGTGCTGTCTGTTTCTTTGTAAAAGCCATGTTTTCCCCCACAAATTTCGTCTGCTTTTTTTGTGATTTTCCGCAATAATTTGTCTTCTATTATAATATACTTTTCGCTGAGTTTTAATTATTTTTAAAATTTTTAAAGAAATTTTAAAGGGCAAAAAAAGCGAAACCCATTTGAAACAGTAAGCTCGGGAATTTTTAACTTTTTCAGTTTTCAGAAAGTTTTAAAAAAACTATAAAAAACTAGTTACATTTTTGCGAGGTTTATAGTATAATGACCTTGTTATAATTTATATTTATTATTTTATATGGAGGTGTTTTATGTCAACGTACACACAACGTGAAGTGGGCGGACTGTTCGAACTGACAGAATCGACCCTAACAGAATTGAAGTCGTCGAAGTACTACAATGATGACTTGGCTCCGACTTCAGTTTCTGAAAGAAGCTGGACTACTTACAGCATTACGATGTTATGGGTAGGCATGGCGATTTGTATCCCATCCCTCGCTCTGGCATCCGGACTTATCGGCATGGGTGTTTCCCCTTGGCTTTCAGTATTAAACGTAGCATTGGGCAACATCATCATCTTAATACCGATTCAGCTGAACTCACAGATCGGTACAAAATACGGCATTCCTTTCCCATTGTTCGCAAGACTTACATTCGGAACACTGGGCGCACAGATTCCGGCTATCCTGAGAGCAATCACAGCCTGTGGTTGGACTTCAGTACAGGCTTGGGTCGGCGGCGGTGCCGTTGGCGCTATGATCGGTGCTTTCATTCCTAAGTTTGCCGATCAGGACTGGATTATCAGTCTTCCATCCTGGGGCGGCATGCAGGCTGCAACAGGCGGTCAGTTTATTGGATATGTAATCTTCATGGCTTTCGTAGCATGGGTTGCATACAATGGTATCGACCAGATTAAATGGGTACAGAACATCGGATCCCCGATTCTGATTGTAGTAATGATCGCACTGCTCATCTGGGCATGGTCCATTACTCCGGACGGAACCGGATTCTTCGAAGTTATGTCTCAGCCAAGTGACGATGCTTTAATCGAACAGAGCGGCGGATTCACATTCGTATATCTCTCCGGTCTGATGGGCAATATCGCATTCTGGGCAACGATGGCTCTGAACATTCCTGACTTCTCCAGATATGCTAAATCTCAGAAAGACCAGTTCAGAGGTCAGTTATACGGAATGCCGCTTCCAATGGCAGCATGCGCATTCATCGGTGCATACTTCTCCCAGGCTACTAAGATGGCTTACGGCGAAGCAATGTTCGACCCGACCGGCGTATTCTATCACCTGGAAAACAAGATTCTGATTTTCATCGCAGCTCTCGGCGTTATCGCAGCTACAATCACTACTTGCGTAGCAGCTAACGTAGTAGCTCCTGCAAACGGATTCTCCAACCTGGCTCCTAAGAAGATTTCCTACAAGAAGGGCGTTATCATCACAATGATTATCGCATTCTTCATTCTGCAGGCATGGTGGATTTACGGTTCCGGCGCTGCATACTTCACTTGGATGAACGCTTATGGTACTATTCTGGCTCCGATCGCAGCTATCTTCATCGCTGACTACTTCGTTGTTAAGCATAAGAGAGCTGACATCGCTTCCCTGTTCAAGGGTCCTGAAGGCAAATACTGGTACTCCGGCGGCTTCAACGTAGCAGCAATCATCGCTTGGGTTCTGGCATTCATCTTCCCTCTCCTCACATACTTTGGCGTAGAGGGATCCTTCTGGACATTCATCAACTCCATCAACTATGTATGGTCGTTCGTAGTCGGCTTCGTAGTTTATGTAATCCTGATGAAGACAAGCCTGGCTTGCAATTCCGAAGTTACAGAAGAAGAGCACGAAGCATTTACAGAAAGAGCTTAAAAGCTTTCTAAACAATAAAGTCTGCAATAACTTTATAAAATCGTAGGAGCCTTTGAGACCAAAGGCTTCTACTTTTATCACACTTTTGCAAAAAGGAGGACAAAAGTTATGGATTTATTAATTAAAGGCGGCACAGTCGTAACTGCTACTTCATCTTTTAAAGCAGACGTTGCAGTTAAAAACGGAAAAATCACTGCTATCGGCGCAAACCTTCAGCCTGAGAAAAAGACTGAAGTAGTTGATGCAAAAGGCAAACTGGTTCTGCCTGGCGCTATCGACGGACACACTCATCTGGCAATGCCTTTCGGCGGAACGATTGCTACCGATGACTACTTCACAGGCACAAGAGCTGCTGCATGCGGCGGTACTACTACAGTATTTGATTTCGTTCTTCAGGGTGTCGGCGAAACTATGGACGCTGCTCTGGACAGAAGAGATGCGCTCTGCAAGGCTGATGGTCCTGCAATCGACTATTCTTATCACATTGGTGTCGGCGACGTTACAACGCCTGAAATGCTGGCTTCCATGGACGAATGCGTTAAGAGAGGCGTAACCTCCTTTAAGGTATTCATGGTTTACGACTTCGGCGTAGACGACGGACAGTTCTTCGAAACTCTGCAGCACGCTGCTAAAATCGGCGCACTGGTAGGAGTACACGCTGAAAACAGAGACGTAAACAACAGCCTCATCAAAGAATATCTGGCAGAAGGCAAAACCGATGCATGGTATCACTACATGTCAAAGAACGAAGCTGTTGCAGGCGAAGCTGATGTAAGAGCAATCAACCTGGCTAAGATGGCCGGAACTTCACTCTACATCGTTCATCTGGACAATAAACAGGGCGTTGACGCTGTTGCTCAGGCAAGAGAAGAAGGATATCCTATCTTCGCAGAAACCTGCCCTCAGTACCTGTACTTCACAAAAGACGTTTACAAAAACGGAATTCCTGAATTAGGCTTAAGAGCTCGTGACTTCGTTTGCTCGCCTCCAATGAAGGGCAAAGAATCCATGGATGCTCTGTGGATCGGAATTAAGAACGGTACTATATCCACTCTGGCTACAGACCACTGCCCGTTCCTAAAGTCCGAAAAAGACTGGGGAATCACAAAGAAAGACGGTACTCCTGGCGACTTCACTACAATTCCTAACGGATGCGCAGGTATCGAAAATATGTACCCTTATATCCTGTCCGAAGCTAACAAGGGCAGAATCTCCTTCGAGAAAGCAGTACAGATTTCCGCTACAAACCCTGCTAAACTGTTCGGTATCGACTACTGCAAGGGCGCTATCGAAGTTGGTCTGGATGCTGATATCGTTATCTACGATCCTAAGAAGGATTTCGTTGTTAAGAACGCAGAAAACCAGCACGGTGCTCTTGACCACACTATCTGGGAAGAAGCTAAGTTCAAAGGATATCCTGTTGCAACTTACTCCAGAGGTAAACTGGTATTCGACGGCAAGGATTATGTTGGCGAAAGCGGCGACGGTCAGTTTGTTAAATGTAAGAAAGTTAAATTCAAGAGCCCTGAATTCTAAACAAGAGTACAAGGTTCTCCTTAGAACTTTTCCTAAAAAAGGTGATTCGCATTGCGAATCACCTTTTTCTTGTATAAGGAAAATCCCGCGTTTTACGCGGGGTTGCGGGGTTCATTTTTTCTGTTTTGTCTATTGAATTCCCGGATTGGAAATTTTTAAACGTATATGGGAATCTCCGCTGCTTTTATTCAATTTTTCAATCTTTAAATTCCAAAATTTCTTTTTTTAATAGTTATATGGGAACTTCAAGGCTCCTCTTGTTTTGAAATCAAAACATTTTTCTTTGTACAGTTCCAATCAAGCCGTAAAAAGGTTATATCTCGGAATTCTCAATTCATACTTGAACAAAAATTTTTAAATCACTTCCCATTTGCTGATATTTTTCTGCAAGTTAGGAATTTAATAAATGTTGCACCGCTCATATACACCAAAAAATCCAAATTCGCAGCAATATTTTTGTGATTTGGGAATTCGAAATTCATTTTCCTCTTGACAGTTGCGCGCACATTCAACTATAATAGAATCGCAAGTTAGTTGAACAGTGATGCAACCGTTTTAATAACAAGTACCCCGAGGGCACGTCAATGACACCCTTTGGGTGCCGAATAAATGTCAAATAAAGGAGTTAATTCATGGGGAAAACTGAAACAACCTGCGACTGTGCGGCAATCCATGATGACATCCTGGAACATGTACAGGAACACATCGTGCCGGATAATCAAAGACAGAGTATGGCCAAACTCTTCAAGATTTTCGGAGACAACACCAGATGCAGTATTATGGAGGCATTAAACTGCCATGAGATGTGTGTATGCGATCTTGCCGTCCTGCTGGATATGACCAAGTCCGCCATTTCACATCAATTGAAAATCCTGCGGGATAACAATCTCGTAAAATTTGAAAAGAAAGGAAAGCACGCCTACTATTCCCTGGCCGATGAACATGTCAGCGAAATCCTGGACGTTGCACTGGAGCATATCAATGAAGAATGAATTACATGATCACCATGAGCATGAACATGAACACCACCACCATCACCACGAGCATGGTGATGCCTGCTGCTGCGGTCACGAGCATCACCATGAACATGAACATCACCACGAGGTTCACGACGATCACCTCCACGATCATGATTTTGATT